>CAZVDA010000262.1:0-3144 GCA_964625365.1 uncultured Thiopseudomonas sp.
GGTTGCCAGCAGTACATAGCCACCAGTCCAGCCCATGATAAAGGCGGAGTTTACATAACCAACGGAAATCAGACCGGCAACCGAAATAAAGGAAGCGGCAGACAGCCAGTCAGCAGCAGTCGCCATACCGTTCATGGTTGGGTGAACTTCACCACCGGCGATGTAGAACTCGCGGGTTGATTTTGCCCGGGCCCAGATTGCAATCCAGGTATAGAGTGCAAAGGAGCCCAGAACAAAGATCATGTTGAATGCAAATTGGCTCATGGTCAGTCCTCCAGACCAAATTCGTCATCCAGCTTGTTCATTCTCCAGGCGTAGAAGACGATCAAGGCAAGGAAGGTTAAAATTGAGCCTTGCTGGGCAAACCAGAAGCCGAAGTCGGCTCCACCAATGCTGATGCCCATGAACAACGGGCGCAACAGCAAGCCAAAGCCGTAGGACACAGTGGCCCAGATGGCGAGGCAAATGATGATCAACCGGAGGTTGGTACTCCAGTATTGCTGATCTCTTTCGGTTATTTCTTTAGACATGTTTGCACACTCCAGATGTATTTATTTTTGTGGTACGGGTGAGGGATTAGTAAGTTTTTGTGACGTAATCCTCCGGCAAGGTTCAGGTTTTATTATTAAGTTAGTTATGGTTTTAATTGCTTTTTTTAAAGGTGGCCAAAACAGGTTGTTGTCAGTTTTATGCGGAGCGTCCATGTTTTTTGGGGAGTTTCTCGCTCCCGCATGCCCCGTATTCTGTGGGTGTCTGGCTTGCGCACTATGCTAGGGATTACGGTTTAATTGTGTATTCGACCTTTAGATCATTTAGTGCTACTTGTTTGCAGGCATATAAATAGCAGGCTACCTTATTATGGTTGCATGGCTTGCTATTTAAATGGGTCGTAGTGATAGTTAATTAATTGCTGGGCAAGCTAATTATAATAAGTAGCAAGCCTTGCTAATGATTGCTGCATCGAAAAGATCTGAAGGGCAGGGCGGGCTTTGCTGTATCGGTGCAGGTTGCAGGCTGGTTGGCGGGTGTCAAAAAAAATGACGCAAAACCTGCAAGGAATGTAAAACTAGGGTATAAGCCTTGGTGAAACAGGGTGTGCCCTGTGTAGACCAGACGCAAAACAGGAGAAAAACATGAAGCAATTGATTGTACCGGTTGAGGAATTCACCACGCCGGACCCGATCAGTATCGAAGCAACGATGGGCCTGGAAGAGCTGCTCCGGTTGATGAGCAGTAATGAGATCCGTCATTTGCCGGTCATGCGTGATGGCGAGCTGGCGGGCATCATCAGTGACCGCGATGTGCGTCTGTTTGCCGGCATGCCGCTGGAAGACCGCAGGGGGCTGACAGCAGCCGACATCATGACCGAGGATCTGCTGTCAATTGAAGCCACAACACCGCTGGACGAAGCAGCGATGCTGATGTCGGCACATAAGGTAAGTAGCCTGATCGTTCGTGAAGATGACCAGTTTCTGGGCATCTTCACTGCGACAGATGCCCTGAATGCGCTGGTTGAAGTGCTGCGCGGCGTAGAAGAGTAAGCCGTTAGCCCGGCTGGTTGCTGATGCTGACACCCTGCCGGGCAAATACTTCCTGCGCGACCTTGAGGGCATTGAGAGCACGCGGGAAGCCCACATAGGGAATCAGGTGCATGATGCAGCCGGCAATTTCGTCGGGCGTCAGGCCAACGTTCAGACCGGTAATCACGTGCATGCCGATTTGTGGTGTACCCTGGGCCACCAGTGCGGAAATGGTGGTCAGTACTTTTTGCTTGTTGTCCAGCCCGTCGCGGGCATAGATGTCGCCAAAAGCAAACTCCACCACCATTCGGGTCAGGTCGGGTGCTATATCCTTGAAGCTTTCGCCAATTTCCATATGGCCGGTCGGACTATGCTCGTCGGCAATGGTCAGCTCGCGCAGCTTGTCCATGCCTTTTTGAAAACGGTCACTGGTCATTTTTCGTCCCTGCTACAGGCGCTGTACGTTGGACAGCTTAGGATTGGCTTGCGGGTTTTTACGATACAGCAGGGCCATTTTGCCGATGGTTTGAACCAGTTCGGCGCTGCTTTGTTGGCAGAGCTCGGTTAGAATGGCGGCCCGGTCGTCGCGGTCGGACAGGCGTAGCTGTACCTTGATCAGTTCGTGATCATTGAGCGCACGCTCCAGCTCGGCCATTACGCCTTCGCTCAGCCCCTGCTCGGCTACGATCAGCACCGGCTTGAGGTGATGTCCGATCGACTTGAATTGTTTCTTTTGCTCCTGGGTGAGCGCCATGGCGTGTAACCTCTGAATGTGTAAAGCGCGCATTCTACCCCAGAAGCTTCCTGGTGAGGTATGTAGTGGCACGATCAAAAAGCAGCGCGCACTGGATGAAGCGGCATGTGTCGGACCCTTATGTGAAAATGGCTCAAAAGGACGGCTACCGTTCGCGTGCCAGCTACAAATTGCTGGAGATCCAGGACAAGGACCGCATCATGTCGCCCGGCATGACGGTGATTGACCTGGGTAGTGCGCCCGGTGGCTGGTCGCAGGTAGCCAGCCGTATTGTCGGTGAAAAGGGGCGCATGATTGCTTCGGATATTTTGCCCATGGACGGCATGGCCGATGTAACCTTTATCCAGGGCGACTTCACTGAACAAAGCGTGTTTGATGAAATCATGGCGGCGGTCAATGGCCAGCCGGTGGATCTTGTAATTTCCGACATGGCCCCCAATATCAGCGGGGTCAGGGCGTCCGACCAGGCCGGCTCCATGTACCTGTGCGAGCTTGCACTGGATCTGGCGCTGCAGGTGCTCAAGCCCGGTGGCGATTTTTTGATCAAGGTGTTCCAGGGCGAGGGTTTTGATGAATACCTGAAAACCACCCGTGAACATTTTGAGCGGGTGATGATGCGCAAGCCCGACTCGTCACGCGACAGTTCGCGCGAGCAGTATCTGCTGGCCCGTGGCCGCAAGGCCTGATCTTGGACTAATGAAGCCTTAACCCGTGTGCTTCTAGTGTTACACTCCGGCCTGCACAAATAGTACCGTTTGCGGTACATTGGTCGTCCGGATTTTTATATCTGTTGCGTTTTTGGCAGCAAAGGTGATTGAGAGTGAATGATTTGTCGAAAAACCTGTTGATGTGGTTTGTGATTGCTGCCGT
>CAZVDA010000263.1:0-3137 GCA_964625365.1 uncultured Thiopseudomonas sp.
CCCGCCGAGTGCGCCATTTTCCTTTAAAATCAGCCTGTTATCAGCGCCGGATTTTAGTCAAAAACCTCATAACAGCACTATTTCCCCACTGAGACCCGATTGAGACCAATTTGGGATCGGGTTGTGCACCGTGGGTTTGCACTAAACAGCCCAGCTTTGGGTCTATCCACTGAATCACCTGCATCCCGACTCGATGATGCTCATAAACATCTGGCCTGAGCCACAGCAGCGGCTCATACAGCAAACCCGCCTTACGGCGGGTGTGTCATTTTTCCCTCAGCTATTTAGCAACAAGCCAGCAGAAAACATGCTACAGCCCAAGCCCCGTATTACGAGAAGCACCGCGCAACAACCGCAAACTATTGAGCGTCACCAATAAACTAGCCCCAGCATCGGCAAACACCGCCATCCACATGGTGGCGCTGCCGGCCAGTGCCAGCAGCAAAAACACCACTTTCAGCCCCAGCGCCACGCTAATGTTTTGCCGCAAAATGCTCGCTGTACGCCGCGACAGGCGCACCAATTGCGCCAACTTGTGCAAATCATCATCCATCAAAGCGACATCTGCCGTTTCCACTGCTGTATCCGTACCGGCCAACCCCATGGCGCAACCAATATCCGCCCGTGCCAGCGCCGGCGCATCATTAATACCGTCGCCCACCATCGCCACCCTTAGCCCCTGCTGCTGTAACTGCTCAATCAGCGCCAGCTTGTCCTCGGGCAACAACTGCCCATGCACCCGGCCAATCCCAGCACGCTGGCCAATGCTGTCCGCCACCTGCTGATTGTCGCCGCTGAGCATCAGGGTTTGCAGGCCCAGCTCGTGCAGCTCGCGTATTGCATCCGCCGCTGATTCCTTCAGTGGATCCTGCACGGCAAACCAGCCCAGCCACTGCTGTTCATCGGCTAGCAAACTCAGGCTATAGCCCTGCTGCGCCAATTCCTGTAGCTGCTTGAGCTCAGACGCCGACAACACGCCCTGCTCTTGCAGCAGGCGCTCATTACCCAGCCAATACCACCGCCCGTTAATTTTTCCCTGCACACCGCGCCCGGGCAATGCGCTAAAGCCATCCACCTCCAGCAGTTCCGGCTGCGCCAACCCAGCCACAATCGCCCGCGACACCGGATGATCCGAACGAGCCGCCAGACTAGCCGCCAACTGCGCACTATCCGCACTATCTAGCTCACTAACTTGCGCATGGCGCACCAGTTGCGGACTGCCCAGTGTGAGCGTGCCGGTCTTGTCAAAAGCCACCGCATCCAGTTGCCGCGCCTGCTCCAGATAAACACCGCCCTTAATCAAAATCCCCGCCCGCGCCGCCTGCGCTAATGCACTAACCACTGCCACCGGCGTAGAAATCACCAGCGCACAAGGGCAGGCAATTACCAGCAGCACCAGCGCGCTATACAGCCAATCCAGCCAGTTGCCGTCAAACAGCGGCGGCAACAACGCCACCAGCAACGCAATCAGCACCACCACCGGCGTATAGATGCGGGCAAAAGCATCAACAAAACGCTGGGTCGGTGCCTGGCTGGCCTGGGCTTCCTGCACCCGGTGCATGATGCGGGCCAGCAGGCTGTCATCGGCCAGCGCAGTGCTGCGATACAGCACCTCGGCACTGCTATTAAGCGAGCCGGCATGAATACGCGCCCCCACTCCCAGCTCGACCGGCAGGCTTTCACCTGTAATCGACGACTGGTCAAACGCCGAATCGCCTTGAACAATTTCCCCGTCCAGCGCCACCCGCTCGCCCGGTGCCAAGCGAATCAAACTACCAACCGCCACCTCAGACACCGCCTGCTGCTGCCAACTGCTATCCGGCTGCTGCACCAGCGCCGTTTCTGGTGTCATCACCATCAGGCTGCGCACGGCATCCCGCGCCCGCGTCAGCGAACGCGCCTCAATCAGCTCGGCCAGCGCAAACAAAAAAGTCACCATCGAAGCTTCCGGCCAATGGCCAATCAAAAACGCCCCGGTCACCGCAATGCTCATCAGCGCATTGATATTCAGATCGCGGTTCAGAATGGCAATCCAGCCCTTGCGGATAATCGGCCCGCCAATCAGCAACACACTCAGTAGCGCTGGGATTAGCGTTAGCCACAGATTGCCCGCAGCCAGCAACTCGCCCGCCTCGGCCAGCGCCGCCAATACACCAGCCAGCCCCAACCGCCACAGATAACCGGCTTGGCTCTGATCCGGCTGCTGCGCACTAACCCCCGTCTGTAACGGCAGCGCCTGCATACCCACCGCCGCAATATCCGCCAACACGCTATCCAGCTCGCCCGGCGCATGGTGCACCTGCAGCAGCCGCTCCAGCAGATTGAAATGCAGCGCACTAACATAGGGATTACGCGCCAGCCGGTCACGGATCAGCCGCTCCTCGGTCGGGCAATCCATCTGCTCGATTTGCAGCGTAGTTTTTTCATGGCCATGGTGTAATTCTGGTGCTGTGGTTGGCTGTGCCGACAAATCCGGCACGCAACAATGTGCCGCGTGTTCGTGCTCATACGTATGTTCAGACTGTTTCATGGCAACTCCTATAGTTTCTCGCTTCAACGCCCCGTTCATGGCAGGATTAAAAACCCTGAAGCCACTACAGAGTCAAGCATGCGAATCGGCAAACTAGCGCGACAAACCGGCACATCGGTAGCAACCATCCGCTACTACGAGCGTGAACAGCTACTGCCCGCCCCGCGCCGCAGCGCGGCCAACTACCGCATCTATGACCAGCAACACCTAGAGCGCCTGCAATTTATCCGCCAGTGCCGCAGCCTAGACATGACCCTGGCCGAAATCCGCGCCCTGCTGGCCACCCGCGACAACCCCGCCAGTAGCTGTCACAGCGCCAACCAAGTTGTTGATACCCACATCACCCACATCGAAACCCGCATCCGCGAACTGCAACACCTGGCCGAACAACTGCACCAGCTACGCGCCCAATGCGACCACGACCGCCTCGCCGCCGAATGCGGCATCCTGCAAAGCCTGACCCACTCCGACTGATTCGTGGCACAATCCGTGGCTTTATCCGCACAGCCCTCAAGGACAAAGCGCATGGAAACCTGGCTCCCCAACCCCGAACAGACCCAAGCCTTCATCACCCGCTGGCAAGAAGGCGGCGGCAGCGAACGCGCCA
>CAZVDA010000264.1:0-3133 GCA_964625365.1 uncultured Thiopseudomonas sp.
TTTTTACGTCCTGCAGTTCGCCCACCATATCATCAATAGTAATGCCTGAAATCTCGTACTGATCGGGATAGGGAGCGACAACGCAGAAAGGCGGTCGCTTCAACGGGTTCTTTTCCAGTCTGACAATCTTCGAGCCTATTTTTGTTACAATCCAGCACTCACTGATATTGTCACCGTCGAGATCGTATCTGGCAAAGCACTCATGCACCCAATATACCTGGCGAGATTCGTCTAAGTGATTGCTGCCTGCGCCATCGTGCAGGCTCGTTCTGGTATTGCGATAAGTATCGAGCTGCTCGTCCAGATCGTAAATATCATCTTCCTGGACCCTTGCCGCGCCTAAGTCGGAGTCGTCTATCTTTTCGTAAGTGCCTTCTTTTACCAGTGTTTCAATTTCAGATCGCGTCATTTTGCGGCGATGAACGGTGAACGGCAGGTCTTTAACTTCTGAACCAAAGCCAGGGAGCCACCAGAATTCCGAGATCGGCACATTGTAAAGAGTCGGCTGGTTTTTAATGATGCGCTCAATATTCACCTTGACCAGAAAGGTTCCATCGTCCTGCTCTTCTGCGCTAATCAGTTCAACCCCCTCTGCTTCCGGGTCGAACTCGACAAACTGCTCAGGCGTCATTATTGTTTCGTCTTCAGCTTCCTCAGTCTCTTTTTCCCACAAGACTTTGATTACCCCATAAGAGAGCTGAAGGCAATCGAGAAACCAATTGTAGAAGCGACGAAAGCCCTTGTTCTTTTTCTGCAGCTGCCAGTTGCAGAGTTGCTTCATGGCTTCCGGGTCATCTTCTGGCGTGCGGCCTTCCATGCTAATGGGGTCTTGTGAGCCGAAGAATACGCGCATCAGGGAAGGCAATATCCAGTAGATCGTGTCGGCCACGTCAGTCATAACAAAATTCATACCGCGTCTGGCTGAGCCTGGGAACTTTCTGGCGTAATAATCTTTATCAGCATAAAAGCGCTGCAGGCGTTCAAGCGCCTTCGGCTGAATGTTTTCTTCATAGTAAAGCCTGGCTGCCTCGATATCAGCATCGACAAGCTGTAAAATCTTGTCGTGATCTTTTTTGAGTAGTCTGGCCGCGTCTGCTAATTCCTTTTCCCGTTCCTCGGGCGTGCCGCCGTATTGTGTCGCCATTATAGTGCTCCTGCCTGTGGAATTTCCTGCCAATCTTCTACATCACCTGTTTCGGGTGTTGTCGCCAGCTTTGAAGCCAGCCAATTAAGCGCCTGAGTCATAGAGTCGACCTGATCGTCGTGAGCCGCCACGGGGAAAGCCCTGACCTCTGACTCAAAATCTATCAACCAGCTTGCCTGATCTGGAATAAACACCCGGCCAGCCTCGACCAGACCGCTAACGCCCTGGGCTCTTACTGTCTTAGACTGTACTGCCGGTATTGCTATTACTGGCAGACTCGTTTCAGCCCTCAAGACTTGTATGAGCTGCTGTCCGCTGCCTTTGTCCTCGATCAATATCGCTGCTGGGTTGTCTCTCGTCGCATAAGCGCAGACAGACCGCTTTAAGTCCGGGAACTGCAGACGATCTTTGAAAATGTCTGTCAGATATATTGAGTTGCCATGAGTTCCCCAGACAGTAAGCGCTGAGGGGTCGTGTATTTCCTCGTCTTTGGTGCCAGTATCCCAGCTATGAACAACCATGTCGGGGCTCGCTGGTTTGTTTCTGTATCGCCTGAACCACGCCAGATCGAAGATACTGCCCTCTTCGGGTGATGGGCTCTGTAGATAAAGCGCCGACCATTCGCGGCTGCCAACCTGCTCTTTGATTTTCGCAAGAGCATCAAGCGGGTAAGCTTCCGGCCAGAGTGCCTCGCCTTCCTCGGTGATTGCTGGCAGGTTCACTACTTCCCATCCCTCGGAGGCGTGATCTCTCAAGAGCCAGCCCGCTAAATCGTCATGGTGCCACCTGGTAAGCATAATAATAACTGCGCCGTTTGGCATCAGGCGAGTATAAGCGACTGCTCTATACCATGCCTTGAGCTTGCGCCTGACTGTTGCGCTGTCGGCATCTTCTCGGCCTTTGAGTGGGTCATCAATCAATAATAGATGTGCGCCCCTGCCAGTTGCAGCGCCGCCCACACCGAGCGCAAAATAAGAGCCGCCATGAGTTGTGACAAACTTTTTCTGACTGGCTGAATCTGTTGAAAGCCTGCAGTCCTCAAAAGGAAAAAGAGGGTCTGCGATCTGGTTACGAATCTTGCGACCCCAATCGTCTGCAAGTTCCTGGGCGTAGGTGGCGTGAATAATATAATCTTCTGGCCGCCTACCGAGATACCACGCAGGAAAGAACTCGGAAGTCAGCATTGACTTTCCATGCCTGGGTGGGGCAAATATCATTAATCGCTTACACTCGCCGCGCTCGACTCGCTGAAGGGCTTCGGCAATCTGGATATGATGAGGCCCGATCTGATATGCAGGCCATTGCTGCTTAGCGTAATCTAATAGATTGCGCCTAGCCAGCTCTGCGCGAATATCATCGGGGTTATGCGCTATCACTTCTTTTTTACCACCTTATCAGTCAAAGCCAGGAGCTGTCTTAGTTCTTCTGCTGATAGCCTTGAGTAATCGTAGCTAATCTTTATTGGCTCACCGCCTTTGCCAGTGACTTCATGTTTATCCGTGAAAAGAGCAAGATAGCGACCCAGCATTTCTAATGCAGTTGTTTTTGAATGGAGCTTAATCTTGATGTTGCGCCCGTTTGC
Source organism: uncultured Thiopseudomonas sp. (assembly GCA_964625365.1). Taxonomy (GTDB): domain Bacteria; phylum Pseudomonadota; class Gammaproteobacteria; order Pseudomonadales; family Pseudomonadaceae; genus Thiopseudomonas. Next base: position 2,727 of record CAZVDA010000264.1, read on the forward strand.
AGTTCCAGTTTGACTAATCTCTGAAATACATGCCGTCACTTCAGGTTGAAGCTTTGAAGCGTTTCTCAGCGTTATTGTGTTATTCTTCCAGGTTAAAATATTTGTTATGTCTGAAAAGCCTAGCCTGCGTAATTCTTGGAGCACATCATCAGCCTTAACCTTGTTTCGCTCAGCTATTTTGGCCGCTTTTGCTTCAACAGCCTGCTTGACCTCAAGTATTCTCAAGAGTTGCTCAGCTTGCCTGTCAGCGGTCTTCTTGCTGTAACCTGCCCTGATAGCAGCTTGAGTGCCGTTAAAGTCAATAACATACTCATCAACAAAGCGTTGCCGCTTCGGTGGCAATCTCAGATAGGCATCAGAATTTTTATTTTTTTCGCTCATAATTTAAGATTATCAGAAAAATGATA
>CAZVDA010000265.1:0-3121 GCA_964625365.1 uncultured Thiopseudomonas sp.
CAGATGAGCGCACCGGAAGTAACCGACCGCATTGTCGAAGCCATCGACAATCAGGAGTTCGATGCCATTATCGTCAACTATGCCAACGGCGACATGGTCGGCCATACCGGCGTATTTGAAGCAGCGGTACAGGCGGTGGAATGTCTCGACGCATGCCTGGGACGCATCACCGATGCACTAAAGCGCGTTGGCGGCGAAGCGCTGATTACCGCCGACCACGGCAACTGCGAGCAGATGACCGATGCCTGCACCGGTCAGGCGCACACCGCCCACACCACCGAGCCGGTGCCGTTCATCTATGTGGGTGAACGCGCTGCCACCATTCGTAGCGGCGGCGTGCTGGCTGATGTGGCGCCGACCCTGCTCACTCTGATGGACTTGCCGGTACCGGCGGAAATGACCGGCACCAGCATTGTGCAGTTCAAGTAACAGGAACAGGCATACGCCCATGGCCGTCACTCTGCTATCGTCCTGCCTGCACAGCGCCCGCCCAAACGGACGGGCGCTGTGTCGCCTAGTGTTGTGTGGCCTGCTGCTGGCCAGTTCCGTCGTGCAGGCTGACGAACGCAAAGATACACAGCAGCAGATCAACAAGGCCCGGCAGGATGTCGCCGAACTGGAAAAGCTGATCAAACAGATCCAGGCCGAAAAATCCGCAGCCCAGAAAGCCTTGCAGGGTACCGAAAAGGAAATCGGCGACCTGGAAAAAAACATCCGCTCCCTTGAAGCGGAGCAAAAAAAAAATGAGCGGGAAATCCGCGAATTCGAACTAGAAAAAGCCTCGCTGGAGAAACAGCGCCAGCAACAGGAAAAGCTGGTGGCCCTGCAAAGCCGTGCCGCTTATCAGGCCGGTCAGCACGAGCCGTTGCGGCTACTGTTCAACCAGCAGGACCCGGCACTGGTCAGCCATAACCTGGTGTACTACCAGTATCTGCAACAGGCCCGTCAGAAACAGATCAACCAGTTCAAAATCACGGTACAGCAGTTGTCACAACTGCAGGCCGCCATCGCCCAGCACCAGCAGGAGCTGGCACAGCAAAAAACGCAGCTACAACAGCAACAGGCCCGGCTGGCTACGCTGCGCGACCAGCGCAAACAGCAGGTGCAGGCACTGGGCAAGAAGCAGCAGGGCAGCGAACAACAGCTGGCCAGCCGCAAACAGGACCAGAAAAAACTCGACGACCTGCTGGCCGCCATTGAGCAAAAACTGGCGCGTCAGGCCGAAGAAGCGCGCCTGCGTGAAGAGCGCGAGCGGGAACGCCAGCGCCAGCTGGCCCTGCAACAAAGCCAGGCCCAGGTGCGCCAACAGGTCCAAAGCAGCCGGCCCGCCACTGGCCCCCAGGTCAGCAGCCAGTTCAGCCACCCCGGCGGCAACTTTGCACAGGCACGCGGCAAGCTGCCCTGGCCCGTTGACGGCCGCCTGCTGGCACGCTTTGGCAGCAGCCGCGAAGACACCCGCAGCAAATGGGACGGTGTGCTGATCCAGGCCGCCGAAGGCCAGCAGGTGCGTGCCATTCATGGCGGACGGGTGGTATTTGCCGACTGGCTGCGCGGCTCCGGCCTGCTGGTCATTGTCGATCACGGCGACGGCTACCTGAGCCTGTACGGCCACAATCAAAGCCTGCTGGCCAGCGCCGGCGACAGCATCAAGGCCGGCCAGCCGGTTGCCACCGTTGGCAACACGGGCGGCCAGACACAATCAGCGCTATACTTTGCCATCCGTAAACAGGGCCAGGCGACCGACCCCGGCCAGTGGTGCCGTACCCAGGGCTAATCCAGGAGTAACCTTCATGACCCACCCATTTCAGCCAGCCGCCCGCCTGCTCGTCAAGGCCGCGCCTGCACTCCTGTTCAGCAGCCTGCTGTACGCCCAGCCACCGGCTGCACCCGAAGGCGATCTGCCGCTGGACGAGCTACGCACCTTTGTCGAGGTCATGGACCGGATCAAATCCGTGTATGTCGAGCCCGTTGACGACAAAACCCTGCTGGAAAATGCCATCAAGGGCATGCTGGCCAATCTTGACCCACACTCGGCCTACCTCAACGCAGACGCCTTTCAGGAGCTTCAGGAAACCACTTCCGGCGAGTTTGGCGGGCTGGGCATCGAAGTCGGCATGGAAGGCGAGCAACTCAGCGTGATCTCGCCCATTGACGATACCCCGGCGTTTGCTGCCGGCATCGAAGCCGGCGACCTGATCCTGAAAATCGACGGCCAGCTGACCAAGGGCCTTTCACTGATGGAAGCCGTACAAAAAATGCGTGGCAAGGCCGGCACCTCCATCACCCTGACCATTGGCCGCGAAGACCGCGCGCCCTTTGACGTCAAACTGAAACGCGCCATCATCAAAAGCCGCAGTGTGCGTGGACAGTTGCTGGACGACGATTACGGCCTGCTGCGCATCAGCCAGTTCCAGAGCAATACCGGCAAGGAAGTGGGCAAGGCGCTGCAGCAACTGGAAAAAGACAACGGCAAACCCCTTGCCGGCCTGATTATGGACCTGCGCAACAACCCAGGCGGTGTGTTGCAGGCAGCTGCCGAAGTCAGTGACCACTTTCTAAGCCAGGGCAAAATCGTGTATACCGAAGGACGCATTGCCAATTCGCAAATGCGTTTTGATGCCAACCCACAGACCAGCATCAGGAACAGCGTACCCATGGTGGTGCTGATCAACGGCGGCAGCGCCTCGGCCTCGGAAATTGTCGCCGGAGCCCTGCAGGACCACAAACGCGCCGTGATCATGGGCACCAACAGCTTCGGCAAGGGCTCGGTGCAAACCATTCTGCCGATCAATGAGGAGCGCGGTGTCAAGCTGACCACTGCCCTCTATTTCACCCCGTCCGGACGCTCCATCCAGGCCCAGGGCATTGAGCCAGACATCCGCGTTGAGCGCGGCAAACTCAGCACCCAGGAACAGCCTCAGGGCATCAAGGAAGCCGATCTGGCCGGCCATCTGGACAACAGGCAGGGCGGAGAAAGCCGCAACAAAAAGCAACAGGCCCAGACCGAGCTGCTACAGGGTGACAACCAGCTTAGTCAGGCACTGAGCCTGCTCAAGGGGCTGAACGTACTGGGCCGGAAGTGATTTTTGGCTTCGGTGTAGCAGTCAGGGTGAGGCGCTAC
>CAZVDA010000266.1:0-3117 GCA_964625365.1 uncultured Thiopseudomonas sp.
TAAAAGGAAGGGCGTATTTGAACATCCGGCTGCAGGCAGAAACCCGCAGCCGGAGCAGGGTCAGGCCAGCTGCAGGCCGATAATACCGGCAATGATGCAGGCAATACCGACAATGCCGCGACGGCCCAGGCGGGAGTTAAACAAAAAGCGGTCCAGCGTCACCGTACCCAGCACGCCCAGACTGCCCCAGGCCGAATAGGCAATGCCCAGCGGCACATAGCGCACCACAAAGCTGAGCAACACAAAGGCCAGGATAATCAGCAACAGGCCGGCAAAGCCCCAGAGCTTGCGCTTGAAACCTTCGGAACGCTTGACGCAATAGTTGGCCACCAGGTCCAGCGATACCGAACCGACCAACAGGGTGGCGGGGAGCATCATGCGGCTACCCTCCCCTGCTGTTCGTCGCTGTCGGCGGGAACCCCCTTGTCAAAGGTTACCAGCAACAGGCCAAACATCATCAGGCCGATGGCCAGCAACTGCTTGAGATTGAGGTATTCGCCAAACAGCCACATACCGGCCATGGCAATCAGGAATAGCCCGGCACCTTCCCAGACCGCGTAAGAAACCGCCAGCGGGATGTGCATCACGGCGCGGGAAAACGCCCAGATAGAGAAAGAAATCATCACCGCCATCAGCAGATAGCCCATCAGCGGTGAGTGGGTTGCGGCATATTTCATGCCCACAGTACTGGCTACCTCGGCCATTACGGCCAGGCCCAGCATGATCCAGTAATACATGGTGTCAGCCTCTCTGGCATTGCCCCGGGCAATGCAGCAGGGATGCTCTGAAAAAACACTGGGCATCATTGCCTGACTGATTACAGATGCCGCCGGAAGGGCCAGCATCACAGCGCTTTTTAAGAGATTCCTTGTGTCTTGAAATTCGTTATTCGGGCGGGTCTTGCTGCCCGGAAATTCACAGACCAGAAAATTCGCTAACGACCGCCACGCCACTGGCTGTCAAATAAGTGGGGAGAAATGGATGCACTAATACCTATGGCAAAGGTACACATAAAGCCTCGCAAGCTGCCTAACATGCGGTGGAGTATAGCAGAGTTTTGCCTGCTGCGGGGCGCGGGGTTACCCGCTGGGCCGCAGCGGTTAGGCTCTACACCAACAACGCCCGGCCAGCCATTCCATCCAGCCGCGCCTTTACCGGCTCCCAGCCGGGCATTACCTGGCTCATCAGCCGGTAAAACCGTTCGCTGTGGTTGTGTTCGGCCAGATGGCACAGCTCATGCAAAATCACATAGTCGATGCAGTCGCGGGGGGCTTTGACCAGATTTGGATTCAGGGTGATGCGGCCATTGGGCGAGCAGCTGCCCCACTGGGTTTGCATGACCAGCAGGCGCAGCGGCGGCTTTTCGTTTACCCACAACGCCTGCTCCAGCAATGCCTCCAACCGGCGGGCAAACACCTCGCGGGCGCGTTCCTTGTACCAGTTGGCCAGCAGGTTTTTGACCCGCTCAGGGTCGCGGCTGCGCACTGAAACTTCCAGCTTGCCGCGTAGCAGTTTTACGCCTTGCGGCTGTTGCGGCTCGACATTCACTTTCAGCAGATACTGCTTGCCCAGATACAGGTGGCTTTCGCCGCTGATGTACTGGCGCGGGGTGATGTGTTCCTGCTGCTGGCGAAAATCGCGCAGTTGCTGGTAAATCCAGCGGCTGCGTTGCTTGACGGCTGCCAGCACCTCTTCGTTGGCCGCATCCTGCGGAGCAGACACCACCACCCGACAATCGGGATGCACTTTAATCAGCACCCTGTCGCTGGCCTGCTTGCGCACCACCCGCTCAAAGGCTATGCGCTCGTCGCCATAAACAAAGCTCAGCGGCGAATTGTCTTGTGCGGACACAGTAGTCACCGTCTTGTCGAGCGTTTCGCAAACAGCACAATGGTTATGCCATAGGGTCTATTTGTCCGGGTTTCCACGATGCCTGTACCGCTTGTGGACTGCATCATGCAGTGACCCAGTCAAATGCCACCACGGAAGAAAGGTTGGTGGTTTGTTTGGCGTGCCAAAGGTCGTACGTATCCTGCATGGCCAGCCAGCTTTCCGGTGAGCGGCCTATAGCCTTGGACAGGCGCAATGCCATTTCCGGCGTTACCCTGCTGCTGCCCTTGAGGATACGGCTAAGTGTGGATGGCGACACATCCAGCCGACCAGCCATTTCCCGGCAACTAATGCCAAACGGCTCAAGATAGATTTCTGAAATAAATTCGCCAGGATGAGGCGGGTTGTGCATGCGCATCAGTGATAATCCTCATAATCCAGAACGTAGGCATTGCCATCCTCAAACGCAAAGGTCACTCGCCAGTTGCCATTAACAGTGATTGTCCAGCGGCCTTCCATATTCCCCTTGAGGGCATGCAGCCGGAAGCCGGGCACATCCATGTCTTCTATCGTTAGGGCGGTATCCAGCGCAGCCAGCTGCATTCTGAGACGCTTGGCATGAGCGGGCTGAATGCCTGCTGTTGTACCTGTTTCAAAGAACTTGCGCAGGCCTTTGTGTCTAAAGGATTTAATCATGGCGGAGTGTACCATGTTGCGCACCACGCAACACTAAAGTTTTGTTTGCCGACTTCTCGCTCACACAGCACGTAGACCAACACGGGTGATCTGCACCACCGTCTCGACAACTTTCTTGGCCTGCTCCATGCCGGCACCCATGGCTTTGCACTCCCTGAACAGCATGGGCAGCAACTGCTTGCGGATATCGGCCTCGATGTTTTGCGGATTGATCGAGTTCTCGGCCACGGCCTGATCGACAATCTGGTCGATGGCAAAGGCCAGCTTGACCCACTTGCCCACCACCTGCGCGTCGGTGACGGCAAACACTTCCGGCAGCTGCTTTTTGAACACACCAAAATACGCCTGTGCATGGTGATTGCCAGCAAAGGCATCGGGCAATTCGTCCAGACGGCGCTGCTGCACCTGCTGCTCAAATTCGTGGAACAGCATGTACTGCTTGAGCGGATGCTCGAACAACTTTTCTGCCTCTGCAATCGCCTGGCGCAGCAGCTTGGAGAAAGCCTCCTGAGCGTAGGGATCGTCGCGCAACTCCTGCTCAATGGTGCGGGCGATGCGGGTTTTGATGATGTCGGTTTCGTTGCGGGTTTT
>CAZVDA010000267.1:0-3114 GCA_964625365.1 uncultured Thiopseudomonas sp.
TGGCCGAGCTGGCCGGTGTCTTCGCCGGCATCTTCACGCAGTAACAGAAAGTCATAGGCGGCACGAAACCGGCTGTGGGCCAGTACCACATCCGCCCGCTTGCCATAACGGTAGGGCAGACGCTCCTGGAGCGACCAGATTTCCTGCATGGGCAGGGTGAAACGCTTGGGAATCGCCACCTGCTGGAGCTGCAGTGGCAGCAGTTTGTGTGCCGCCTTTTGCATGGCCGGTACCGGTGCCAGGCCGTCAGCCTGGTAGCGGGCGCACAGCGGCAGCAGCGCAGGCCACAGCAACGCGGCAAACAGGAAGGCGGGCGTAACGGTTTTGCCTTCACGCAGGCGCACATCGGTATTGCGCAGCGCCAGGCGTACCAGCTCGACACTGTAGTCCGGGTCGGCATCCAGCTCGGGTGCGGTAAAGGGAAACAGCGGAGCAAACAGACCGAACTCGCGCAGCAGCACAAAACTGTCTTCGGCACTGCCGTTCAGGAACACCTTGAGCAGTTCGTCATACAGGCGTGCGGCGGGAATGTCGCCGAGCAGGTGGGCCAGCCGGTAAATGGGCTCGGCGGTTGCGTCCGGCAACTCGACATTGAGCTTGGCGGCAAAGCGTATGGCGCGCAGCATGCGCACCGGATCTTCCAGATAGCGGGTTTCCGGGTCGCCGATCAGGCGCAGCGTGCGCTGCTTGAGGTCGGCCAGACCGTTGGTGAAATCGTGAATGACCTGATTGGCCGGATCGTAGTACAGGGCGTTGATGGTGAAGTCGCGGCGCAGGGCGTCTTCTTCAAGGGTGCCATATACGTTATCGCGCAGGATGCGCCCGCTGCTGTCGGTCACCGAATGGCCGGCAGCCGCGTCCTTGGCAGTGTGGTTGCTGCGGAAGGTGGCCACCTCGATGGTTTCGCGGCCAAACAGCACGTGCACCAGCCGGAAGCGGCGGCCAATGATGCGCGAATTGCGGAAAACATCGCGCACCTGTTCGGGCGTGGCGCTGGTGGCCACATCAAAATCCTTGGGGCGCTCGCCCAGCAGGGCGTCACGCACGCAGCCGCCCACCAGGAAAGCCTGAAAACCGGCATCCTGCAAGCGCAGGGCCACGCTGACGGCGTTGCGGCTGAAGCGGTCGGATTGCAGGCCGTGCTCGGCCAGGGTCAGGCGCTGTTCTTTGGGGCTGGACGTAGCGTTTTTACGTGGCTTACGGAGTGAGCGGATCAGTTTTTTCAGCATGGCAGCCTGTCTGTGACATCGAGCGGCAACCCGTCTGTTGAGGCAACAGGGGATACGCATTGCAGGCATGTGTCTGAAAAGGTGTGGCCGGCAAGGTACTCGGTGGGGGAGGGTAGAAAAATCATGTGCCGGATTCTAGCACCGCCAGCGCGCGGGGTGAATCTGTAGCGAGCGATTCGGAGTAATAAAAAAGGAGGCCGTGGCCTCCTCTCGTATGCAGCTATGCTGGGTGTTGTTATTGTTGTTGCCGGGATCTTTGTTGTTTTTGTTGAGCCCGAGTGTGCATGCTTGCTGTTACTGAATGAAAATCAGCGGATTGCTTTGAATGCTGACGCGGTCAATGCCTGTCGTTCGTGCCGTTGCCGGCTATTGTTCTTGTTGTTGCGTGCCGTCAGGACTGAGGCAGTCCTCTTCAAAGTAATCAGTTGATTGCGGCTCCTGCTTGTTGTTGTTTTTACCGGAGACGGTGCTGTTATTGTTGTTCTATGCGTATTATTGTTTTTGTTATACAGAACAAGAAAGCAGGTGGCGTGCCATGTTTTGTAACTGTTTGAATTTATGGTTTTTGTGTGGTTTTTGTCGGTGTGTGGGGGCTGCGGGTAACAGCTGAAGTGTTACCCGAATGCACGCAGGTGTTACCGCTACGGATGCCGGTTACGCTGTCGGCATCAAACAGCCTGGGAAATTTCTTCGCCGCCCAGGGCTTCCAGCAGCTGCGGGATAAAGGATTGCAGGGTCAGCATCATCAGGGTAAAGCTGGCATCGAACTGGCTGGCGGCATCGTCGCCACCGTCCTGCTCGGCCTGGGACTGCAGCAGGTCTTCAAAGCGCAGGCGCTTGATCGCCAGCTTGTCATCCAGCAGGAACGACAGCTTGTCTTCCCAGGCCAGGGAAATCACCGTGGCCAGCTTGCCCGCGGCCAGGTGGTTCTGCACCTCTTCGCTGGCCAGGTCTTCACGCTTGATGCGGATGATGCCGCCGTCTTCGGCGCTGTCACGCAGCTCGCACTCGTCCAGCAACATCAGCCCGTGGCTGGCTTCGTGGCTTTTCAGCCATCCGGTAAAGGTGGCCAGCGGTGCCTGTTTGACGTTGACCGGGCGCACCGGCAGGCTGCCCATGGCCTCGCGCATGGCCGACAGCAGTTCTTCGGCACGCTTGGCGCTGGAGGCATCTACATAGATAAGGCCATTTTTGCTGTCGATGGCGGCAAAGGTGGTGGACTTGCGGATAAAGGCGCGCGGCATCAGGGTCTGGATGATTTCATCCTTGATCTGGTCCTTTTCTTTCTTGTACACCTTGCGGGCTTCGGCGGCTTCGATCTCGTCGGTTTTTTCCTTGACCGCATCACGCACCACCGAGCCGGGCAGAATACGCTCTTCCTGGCGGGCAGCAATCAGCATGAAGCCCTGGCTGACGTGCACCAGCGGGGCATCTTCGCCCTTGCCCCAGGGAGCGACAAAACCATAGGTGCTGGGTACCTGGCTGCCACAGGCTTTGGCGGGCTGGGTGGCCAGCGCCGTTTCCAGCGCTTCGGCTTGCAGCGGGGTATCAAGGGTCAGACGGTAAACAAGCAGGTTGCGAAACCACATGGGCAAAGACTCCGGATGTATCTGTATTAAAGAGGGCGCACATTATTCATGTTGCCGGGCTGCAAGCCAAGGGCGGGTGAACAGGGCGGCGTTAGCCGGCGACTGGCCATGGCGGGCATGTCGTAGGATATAGCGGGCGCAGGGCAGTGGTGGCGGATGTTTCGGTGCGTTAACAAGAGGGCCGGAATCAGGCCTGTAGCCTGTTTTTGAAAATATTTTGAATTAGGGCTTGCCAAGACTGAAAACGGTCTATATCATGCGCACCACTTCGAGAGACAAAGGGTGATTAGCTCAGC
>CAZVDA010000268.1:0-3099 GCA_964625365.1 uncultured Thiopseudomonas sp.
TTGATACTCATGGCAACGCTGCTCCAGCGACAGCTGTTGCGAATTGGCCAGAAAACGCCCCATATTGCGGGCAAGTTGCTGGCTGTGCGCCATAAGCAAGTATTTGTAACGGGCGTGAAAACCGGTCAACGCTGCCTGCGAAGGGCAGGCCAGCACTTGATGGCGAAAATGATGATGTGCCTGCACCCGCAGCATAAAGTTATCGAACAGTTGCGGGTTGTGCAGGCGGCCTTCCTCTTCGATGGGCAACAACGGGAAACGCTGGCGCAGGTCTTTGGCAAACAGGCCAGTGGTCTGCTCACGCTTCTGTTGGCCGGTCTCGTCATACAGCTTGACGCGAAACAGGCCGCAACTAGGCGATTTCTGCATCAGGATAAAGCCGTCAACACGGTGGAAGTCCTCCAGCGGCTGACGATAGCCGGCCTCCAGCTGCGGGCCCAGATCCTTGCCGCCATCCTTGACCAATACCAGTTGTGGATTATCAGCAGCGCCACGCAGGTGCATGGCTGGACGCGGCGTGCCAAAACCGGCGGCCTGTTCGGGACAGAAGCTGACATATTCCACTGCGGGAGCCAGCACATCGTTGCAAATGGACGAATATTTGTGACCGCCGTTGTAGCGCACTGGCTGGCCGAGCAGGCAGGCGCTGATGCCAAGGCGCAAGGGTTGGGCTGACATGGGATGTGAATTCTCTTGTACAATTCTAGAAAGCGTATAACTCATCTTATACATAAAAAATCTTTGTACAAGGTGTTTTTTCCATGACGGATACCTCACAGCACAGTGAACCCCTGTTTCCGATTAGCGAGCTGAGTCAGCGCACGGGTGTAAACAGTATTACCCTGCGCGCCTGGGAGCGGCGCTACGGCTTGTTGCAACCGGCCCGTACCGAAAAAGGCCATCGCCTGTACGACCAGACGGATGTGGAGCGGGTGTTGCAAACGTTGGCACTGATTGAGCGGGGCGTGCCGCTGCGCAAAATTCGCCCGCTGCTGGAGGGCGATGCACCGCTACCGGCTGCGCAGCAGGACGAGGAAGCCCAGCACCTGCAACAGCAATTGCTGGCGCACCTGGAGCAGCTTGATGCGGCCAGACTGGCGGCAACTGTGCAGGAACTGTTCAAGCAGTATCCGGCCAGCTGGTGCCGAAAGCAGGTGTTATTGCCGCTGTTCGCCCAGCTTGCCGTGCACTCGTCCGCTGCCGCGCTGGAGGCGTTGTTACAGGCCGAGTTGATGCGTTATGCACTGCGTTACTGGCCGCAGGGCGGTGGTAAACGGCAGTGTAGCGTGCAGGTGTTGGGCGGCGTGCCGACTGCGCCCTGGCGCACCTTGCTGCTGGCGCTGGAATTGCAGCAAACACAGCAGAATGTGCAATGGTTGCCGGGCGCGTTTTCGCTGCTTGCGTTGCAGCAATGGTTGGCGCTGAAGCCGCAGCAACAGGTGCTTTATTGCCTGGATGGCGTGTTGAACAGGGAACAGGAACAACAGTTGGCGGAGCTGTTGCAGGCACATCCGCAGCTATGGCTGCAAGGCACGGCGGTGGAGCTGGCGTTTGCCGGGCATGAGCGGCTGCATTACGAAGCAGAGGGGCGTTTTTGAGTGTGGCAACTGGTTGCCGTTGCTACAAAAAGTATTTTGACGGTGATTCCGTCACCCTGCGCGCCAGTTGCAGGGGCCATTGACATCTGGTGCCGCTGGATTCCGCTGTTTCGTTTTTCTGTGCGCGGAATGACGGAGAGAGTCGTATGTGCGCACGGCCGGGAGCACACAAGGGCGTTGCCGCTTCCTGTAAGAGCGCCACACGGCGCGATTCAGGCTTGTTATGGACTGAAATAACAAAGGAGCCTTTCGGCTCCCTTGTTGTGTGCAGCGTGAACAGCTTAGGCAGAATACAGCACGCGGCAGCGCATGGTGCCTTCCACTTCCTGCAGCTTGTGCAGGGCGAGGTCGGAGCTGTTGGCGTCCACATCAATTACCACATAGCCAACGCTGTCGTCGGTCTGCAGGAACTGGGCAGACACGTTGATGTTGTTGTCGGCGAACACCTTGTTGATGGCGCTCATCACGCCGGGGATGTTCTTGTGGATGTGCAGGATGCGGTGCTTGCCAGGGTGTGAAGGCAGGGCCACTTCGGGGAAGTTGACGGAAGAAACCGACGTACCGTTGTCGCTGTACTTGACCAGTTTTTCGGCCACTTCAAAGCCGATGTTGGCCTGGGCTTCCTGGGTGGAGCCACCGATATGCGGGGTCAGGATCACGTTGTCCAGACCACGCAGCGGGCTTTCAAACTCTTCACCGTTGGCACGCGGCTCGACCGGGAACACGTCGATGGCGGCGCCGCCCAGATGACCATCCTTGATGGCTTCGGCCAGGGCGTCGATTACCACCACGGTACCGCGTGCGGCGTTCATCAGGATCGCGCCTTTCTTCATGGTGCGGATTTCTTTTTCGCCGATCATCCACTGTGTGGACGGCAGCTGCGGCACGTGCAGGGACACGATGTCGGACATGGCCAGCAGCTCGTCAAGGCTGGCAATCTGGGTTGCATTGCCCAGTGGCAGCTTGGTTACCACGTCGTAGTAAAACACCTGCATGCCCAGCGCCTCGGCCAGCACCGATAGCTGGGTGCCGATGGAACCATAGCCGATGATGCCCAGCTTTTTGCCGCGCACTTCATAGGAGCCTGCTGCGCTCTTGTCCCAGCCGCCACGATGACAGCCAAAATTCTTTTGCGGAATGCCGCGCATCAGCATGATGGCCTGGCCCAGCGCCAGCTCGGCAACCGAACGGGTATTGGAAAACGGCGCGTTGAACACGGCAATACCGCGCTCGCGGGCGGCGTTGAGGTCCACCTGGTTGGTGCCGATGCAGAAGCAGCCGACAGCAACCAGCTTTTTGGCGCACTCGAACACGTCCTCGGTCAGCTGGGTACGTGAACGGATGCCGACAAAGTGGGCATCGGCAATTTTTTCTTTCAGCTGGTCTTCCGGCAGGGCTCCGGTGATGTACTCGATGTTGGAGTAGCCGGCGGCCTTCAGGGTATCCAGGGCATTCTGGTGAACGCCTTCCAGCAGAAGGAAACGGATCTTGCTTTTATCAA
>CAZVDA010000269.1:0-3081 GCA_964625365.1 uncultured Thiopseudomonas sp.
CTACGGCATCGGCCATGGCGAGCAGGTGCAGGGTGGCATTGGTGGAACCGCCCAGCACGATCACCATGGTGATGGCGTTCTCGAAGGCTTCGCGCGTCATGATGTCGGACGGCTTGATGTCCTGTTTCAGCAGCCACTTGATGGCTTCTCCGGCACGCTGGCAGTCCTGGTGTTTTTCCGGAGACACCGCTTCCTGCGCGGAGCTGCCCGGCAAGCTCATGCCCAGAGCTTCAATAGCAGAGGCCATGGTGTTGGCGGTATACATGCCACCGCAGGAGCCCGGGCCGGGAATGGCTTCCTTCTCGATCTGCACAACCTGTTCTTCGGTCAGATCGCCACGCGCATGAGCGCCGACCGCCTCAAACACGGACACAATATCGGTGTGGTTCTTGCCGGGTTTGATGGTGCCTCCGTAAATAAAAATGGAGGGACGATCCAGGCGAGCCATGGCAAGGATGGCGGCCGGCATGTTCTTGTCACAGCCGCCAATCACGATCAGGCCGTCAAAGCCCTGGCAGCCGGCGACGGTTTCAATGGAGTCGGCGATGACTTCACGTGATACCAGGGAATATTTCATGCCCTGATATCCGTTGGCAATGCCGTCCGAGATGGTGATGGTGTTGAATACCACGGGCTTGGCACCGGCAAAATAAACACCCTTGGCCACTTCATCGGCCAAGCCGTTGATGTGCATGTTGCAAGGCGTCAGGCTGGCCCAGGTGGAAGCAATGCCCACTTGAGGGTGTTTGAAGTCTTCATCAGTGAAGCCCACGGCGCGCAACATCGAACGCGCAGGTGCCTTGTCGATGCCGTCTACAACAATGGCGGAGTATTTGCGGTTCTCGTCGTCAGTGATAATCATCTGTCCCTCACTCAAGCAGTGCTTTGATGTATGACATACGTCTTGTTTGTCTAAAAATAGCACCGCTGGCTTAAAAGGTGATTAAAGCTCTGGCTCTTACAGCAAACAATTGATCACTATTAACAAATCTGGCAGCTTCCATGCGTGAATCGCAACCAGGCCAGTATTGAGGGGAACAGATCAGCAGCGCATCCGACAGCACACAAACCAGCATCACAGGCAGTACATGCTCTTTACGCAAACCCTGCCTGAGTACAAAAGCATTCTGGCATCGATGACCACAATCAGGCGTAGTAGCCCAAGCTTAGATTACCGCCCGCGCTTAGCTGGAAACGGAAGCTAATGCTAATCCGTTTGCGGTTTTACAACCTGCCCAATGGGTACCCACCTGGCCCTGAATCAGTTACTTGTTGACGGGCCCTCCAGGTTTCACGTGGAACATTATTGAATGAAAAATGATGCTGTTTTCTCAAAGTGTAAAAAATACCGCTACGCCCTGTGGAGAATCTGGGATTCAACCAGACCTTACGCCATGTTTATCGGACTGAATCCAACAGCAGCGGATGCTGTCAGCAATAACCCCACCACCAACCGCTGCATAGGTTTTGCAAAATCATGGGGATATGGCGGTCTGTGCCTGACCAATTTATTTGCCTATCTTTCCGCTCAGCCTACCGGGTTGCGGGCAGCCAAAGACCCCATAGGGCCAGACAACGATCAGTGGCTGGCCAAGATGGCCAAAGATGCTGGAATCATTATTGCGGCTTGGGGAAATGACGGTAGCCTTTTCAAACGCTCCCAAATGGTTGCAACATCCATTTCCAACCTGCATTGCCTGAAGATCAACAAAAGCGGCGAGCCGGCCCATCCCTTGTATCAGCCAGGCTCTGCTGGTCCGATTCCGTTTGTGTATTCACCACAAAAATAGCCAAACAAACAGCAGAGTAAATTTACTCTGACTCCAATCATTTATCATTGGATCTATGGCTTGAGTTGCTCGCAACAACGCACCGCTATAGTGATACTTCAAGGAGGCAGACATGAAAATAGAACTGGTCACCAACCTCAAGCGTCATGCCACAACCATTCTGGCCGAACTGCGCGAATCTCGCGAGCCAGTACTGATTGCCGAGCACGGCAAACCGTCGGCCTGTCTGGTAGATGTTGAAGACTATCAATACAGCCAGCAGCGGCTAGCCATTCTGGAAGGCATAGCGCGTGGTGAGCGCGCACTGCTCGAAGGCCGCACACACATTCAGGCAGACGCCATGGAACAAATGGAAAAATGGCTGAAATAATCTGGACTCAGCCCGCGCTGCAAGAACTGGATGCCATTGCCGACTATATTGCTCTGGACAATCCACAAGCAGCCCGCAGGCTAGTGCGTCAAGTGTTCGAGAAAACTGGCAACTGGAAACCTTTCCCCGCTCAGGGCGAACGCCGCCGGAGCTGCCAGACACCACATACCGGTGCTCCCTGTCGGGTTTTTTATCGCACGGAAAACGACAGCGTACTGATTATCCAAATACAGCGACAAGAACAGCTGTTACGCAACTATATGCTGGAAATACGGGAGCACAGCTAAAAGCTGCACCCCCGCTTGTCCAGATAAATCCGGACCTACAGGCGTGCGCCCCTGACGCCTTCGCTGATCTCCCGACACTGCGCCAGCACATCGGTAATTGCTTGCTCCTGCGTCTTCGCAGCATTGATCTTGTCCACCAGTGCGGAACCCACCACCACGCCATCGGCCAGGCGGGCGACATTGGCCGCATGCTCGGCAGTACGGATACCAAAACCGATGCACACCGGCAGATCACTGTGGCGGCGCAGGCGGGCAACCGCCTCACGCACCTGATCCAGACTGGCGGTGGCACCACCGGTGACACCGGCAACCGACACATAGTAGATAAAGCCGGAGCTGTCCTTGAGCACGGTTGGCAGGCGCTGATCGTCGGTGGTCGGGGTGGTCAGACGGATGAAGTCGATACCGCCGGCCTGTGCCGGCTCACAGAGTTCCTCGTTATGCTCGGCTGGCGTATCCACCACAATCATGCCGTCCACGCCGGCCTGTTTGGCATCACGGATAAAGTCATCCACACCATAGTGATGAATCGGGTTGTAGTAACCCATCAGCACGATCGGCGTGTAGTCGTTGCCTTCGCGGAACTCGCGCACCATCTGCAATGTCTTGCGCAGGCTCATGCCATTGCCCAGCG
>CAZVDA010000270.1:0-3073 GCA_964625365.1 uncultured Thiopseudomonas sp.
TGGACGTTCACTATCAGCCAGGTCACAACCACGCCTCCCTGACTGAGTCCCGCGACGCTGACGGCAAGTGGCTGGTGGTACTGAGCAAGTTCTCCAAGGACCGTTTCCTGCCGGTTGGCCCGCTGCACCCCGAGAACGACCAGCTGATCGACATTTCCGGTGACGAAATGAAGCTGGTACACGACGGCCCGACCTTTGCCGAGCCGCATGACTGCATCATGGCCCGCCGTGACCAGATCAAGACCAGAAAGGTCTGGACCCGTGACGATCCGTTCTTCGCCAAAACCCGCGCCATTGCCGAAAAAGACGGCATTGACCTGATGAAGGACAACAAAGTCATTCGCGACGGCAAGAAGGTTCGTGTTTACATGACCTCCGCTGCTCCTTCCTTCAACCTCACCGAGTTTGAAGTGAACCAGGGCGACGAAGTGACTGTATTCGTTACCAACCTGGACATGATCGAAGACGTAACCCACGGCTTCTGCATGGTGAACCATGGTGTATCCATGGAAATCAGCCCGCAGCAGACCTCCTCAGTTACCTTCGTTGCGGACAAGCCCGGCATGTTCTGGTATTACTGCAACTGGTTCTGCCACGCCCTGCACATGGAAATGGCCGGCCGTATGTATGTAAAACCTGCCAAGTAAACGGCAACCCACGACAGCACGGCAATCGCCGTGCTGTCTTGTTTACCCCGTATTAACGATAAGGCTGTACATGAACATCAGGTTGACTGCTCTAAGCGTAGTGTTGGCGTGTTCGATGCAAGTATGGGCCGAAGAGATCCCCGACTCGTTCAAGGATCTGCAGCTACAAGCCATCCAGGCTCCGCCCGATGCGGATGCCACCCTGCAGTCGGTGACCCGTTTGCCGCTGCAACACATTTCCGAATCCCGCTGGCGCCTGCCTGCAGGCCGTTACACCGGCAACTTTGTGCTGGACGTGCCCATTCATCTGGAATGCGAGCCAGGCGCCATTCTTGACGCAGGCGGGCAGAAAAATGCACTCAATCTGCGCGCCCCCGATGCCACGCTGGAAAACTGCCGGCTGGAAAACTGGGGCAAAAACCTGACCAACATGGACTCCGCGATTTTTGTCGAGCGCAGCGCAGCGCACAACCGCATCCTCGGCAACTCCATGCAGGGGCCGGGTTTTGGCATCTGGGTTGATGCCACACCCAGCGTCACGGTCAAGGACAATAAAGTTCAGGGTGACAACAGCATGCGCACCCAGGACCGCGGCAACGGCCTGCACTTTTTTGCCGTGCGCCATGCCGACATTCGCGACAACGAAATCTGGCACGTGCGTGACGGCATCTACATGGATGCCTGCAACGACAACGTCATTCACGGCAACCGCCTGCGCGACATGCGCTACGGCATCCACTTCATGTTTTCCAACCGCAATGAAGTGACCCACAACGAAACCCGCCGCACCCGTACCGGCTATGCCCTGATGCAAAGTCGCCAGCTCACCGTGCTCGACAACTATTCCGACCACGATGAAAACTACGGCGTGCTGATGAACTACGTTATCTACTCCACCATCCGCGACAACTTCGTCACCGATGTGCAGGCTGGCGTGGGTGATGGTATCCATATCTCCGGTGGCGAGGGTAAGGGGCTGTTCATCTACAACTCGCTGTTCAATACCGTAGCCGGCAACCACTTCCAGAATAACGCGCTGGGCATTCACCTGACCGCCGGTTCCGAAGACAACAAGATTCACGACAACAGCTTCGTCAACAATCAGCAACAGGTGAAATACGTTGCCATCCGTCACCAGGAATGGTCCTACGAAGGGCGCGGCAACTACTGGAGCGACTATCTGGGCTGGGACCGTGACGACAACGGTATCGGTGATGTGCCCTACGAACCCAACGACAACGTGGACCGCCTGATCTGGACGTACCCGCAGGTGCGCCTGCTGATGCACAGCCCCAGCATCGAGATGCTGCGGCTGGTGCAGCGTGCCTTTCCGGTAGTCAAATATCCCGGTGTACAGGACAGCTTCCCGCTGATGCGTCCGCTCCGGTTCAAGCAAGCAAGGCCAGAAGGAAACCAAGATGTCGGCAGTGATTGAACTCAACCAGATACGGCAACATTACGGCAAGTTGCAGGTGCTGCATGATGTCAGCTGGAGTTTGCAGGCTGGTGAAATCATGGGCCTGTTTGGCCACAACGGTGCCGGCAAGACCACAACGGTACGTCTGGTTCTGGGCCTGATCCGTCCCACGTCGGGCGAACTCAAGGTGCTGGGTGGTCAGGCCCATGATGCAAAGATTCGCCAGCAGATTGGCTTTTTGCCGGAAAACGTGATGTTTTATCCGCAACTGACCGGCCTGGAAACCCTGCAGCACTTTGCCCGTCTTAAGGGTGCGCCGGTCAGCCAGGTCGGTGAGCTGCTGGAACAGGTGGGCCTGAGTGCCGCCGCCGGCCAGCGGGTCAAGGCGTACTCCAAGGGGATGCGCCAGCGGCTGGGACTGGCGCAGGCGTTGCTGGGCAAGCCAAAACTACTGATTATGGACGAGCCTACTGTGGGGCTGGACCCGATTGCCACCCAGGCGCTGTACCGCATGATGGAGCAGCTGCGCAACGAGGGCACCAGTATCATCATTTGCTCCCACGTACTGCCCGGTGTCGAGTCCTACATCGACAAGGCTGTGGTCATGGCGCGTGGCCATCTGGAAGTGGCTGGCAACCTGTACGAACTGCGCGAGCATGCCGGCCTGCCGGTGCGCATTCGTGTCAAGGGGCTGACCGGTGTTGCCTTTAGCCACCCGGCGGTGCAGTCACGCAGCGCCCTGCATGATGGCTGGGAAGAGCTTGCCGTCGAGCCGGCTGCACGCCTGCAGGTTGTCGAGCAGTTGCTGCAGTGCCAGCCGGAAGATCTTGAGGTACGTCCGCCCTCGCTGGAAGACCTTTACTGTTATTACACCGAAAAAGCCGGTGCGCTGGGCGTGGCAGGAGTACAGCAATGAAGCAGATTTTCAATATTGCGCGCAAGGAATTCAGTGATGGCCTGCGCAACCGCTGGATGCTGGCCATTAGCCTGCTTTTTGCGGTACTGGCGG
>CAZVDA010000271.1:0-3072 GCA_964625365.1 uncultured Thiopseudomonas sp.
CCCCCTGGATTCTGCAACTTCGCTACGCTACGTGCAGAGGACAGAGCCAACGTGCCGGGCTTCAAGGCTGCGGGGTCTGGCTTAAGCCTTATACGCGCCGTTAAATGGTCGCGTTACTACCTCAGGGCGTAATCCAGCACCACGCCCCCCAGAATAATCAGCCCCGCCCAGTGATTGTGCAGGAAGGCCTTGAAGCAGATCATGGCCTCGCGGCTACGGGTGACATAAAACTCCCAGCCAAAGCACAGCAGCGCCCCCAGCAGCCCCAGCTTGAACCATAACCCCAGCTCAAAGTGGTTGCCGGCCAGCCACAGGCAGAACAGTGACGCCAGCTGCAGGCTGAGATTGATGACGCGGTCGGCGTCGCCAAACAGGATGGCGGTGGACTTGACGCCGATTTTCAGGTCGTCGTCGCGGTCGGCCATGGCGTAATAGGTATCGTAGGCAATGGTCCACAGCAGGTTGGCGATATACAGCAGCCAGACCTGTGCGGGCAGGGTGCCGGTTTCTGCGCTATAGGCCAGTAGCAGGCCGCAGGAGTAAGCCGCGCCCAGCGCCAGTTGCGGGTAATAGGTATAGCGTTTGGTAAAGGGGTACAGGGCGGCCAGCGCCACGGCGGCAAACGACAGGTAAACGGTCAGGGCGTTGGTCAGTAGTACCAGCACAAAACTCAGTACCACCAGTACGGCAAAGCTGATCAGTGCTTCGCGGGCCTTGATGCGTCCGCTGGCCAATGGACGGTTTTTGGTGCGCCAGACCAGGCCGTCAATCTTGCGGTCGGCAAAGTCGTTGATGCAGCAGCCGGCCGAGCGCATCAGCACCGTACCCAGTATGAAAATCAGCACGTTTTTCAGCGACGGGCTGCCCTCGCCGGCAATCCATAACGCGGCCAGCGTTGGCCAGAGCAGCAGGTAGATGCCGATGGGCCGGTCCAGGCGCATCAGCTGGATAAAGTCGAAGGCCCGCGGATGCAGGCGGTTGAGCGAGCGCAGTAGATTTTCGTACATGTCAGGCTGGGGTCCGGTCGGGATGCGGGGTGTCGAGATGTTGCCAGAATGCAGGGAGGAATGCTTCGGCCACCAGAATGTCCAGCGGCTGGCGGCTAAAGCACGAGCGTCTGGCCCAGAGAGGCTGGTGGCAGGACTGGCTATCGAGCAGCGGTTGTGGCCAGGCGGCGGATGGCAGGCTGCAGAATTCAAAAGGGCCACGGCTAAAGGCCTGGTCGGAGAACAGCAGTTCACCCAGCGAGCGGCTGCCCAGGCTGCCCAGATCGAAACCGCTGGCCAGCAGGGCCTGGCGGCTGGCTACGCTGCGCGCGTAAATCCAGGGCTGTTGCCGTCCGCATAAAAACACTTCGCGCACCCAGCCGTCGGTATCCGGTGGACAGCCCAGTGCCTGGCATTCATCGGGGCGCAGCGGCTGCCAGCCTTCACGCACGGGACGTACCGAAAACTGCCCGTCACTTTGCTCGCGCAGCAGCCGGGTCAGCGAGCCCTGGCTGGTCAGCCAGTCGTGCAGGGGCGAAGTGGAGGGAGCGGTCTGCCCCCAGACGGGGTGGGTGGAAGAGAGGTGTGCCACGGTGCTGTGCCTGTGTGCCGGTTGTCGGAAACGGGCTCATCTTAGCATGCTTTGAAAAACCGCCCCAAAGCAGCCGCCTGCCCGTTACCGCCCTTTTTGCCTGTAAAAGCTGACTTGCCGGTCGGTCTTTGTGGTTGTCTGCTGGCCATTTGCCGGTTAGTGTGCAGATGACAGCCGTGTGGTGCGGGCATGCAATGCCGTGTGGATGCAGGCTGGCCATAACTAAAAACGCATGAATAACAACAATAAAAAACTGGGGGTTGCAGTGAACAAACTGCTTTATCCGGCTATTCGTCTGATGAACCGCCTGAGCTTTGCCGTCAAGTTCAGCCTGGTGAGTTTTCTTTTTCTGGTGCCCTTGCTGGTTACCACCAGCTTTCTGGTGCTGGCATCCCTGCAGCAGATCCGTCATACCGAAATAGAACTGCAGGGGCTGCAAAGCCTGGACACTCTGCAGCGTGGTGTGGTGCTGGTTCGCCAGCTGGCTGATTTGCAACAGATCCATGTCCAGCAGGCGCAGGGCGCGGCAGATGACCGGCTGGAGCGGCAACTGCAGCAGCTGCACGAACAGGCGCAGGACTGGCTGCATGGCCTGCAGCCGGTGCTGGGCGATGCGCAGGCGCGCCAGGCGTTTGTGGAGGGCAAGCAGCCGTTGCAGGCCTTGCTGGAACGTACCCGCAATGATGCCTTGTTGCAGGGGCGCAGTGCCGCCGCCGAGGAGCTGCTGGTCCAGTTGCAGCTGTTGATGCGCCAGCAGGCCGGGCAGGGTGGCCTGAGCCAGGATGCCGGTGTGCAGGTGCGTTCAATGGTCGAGCTGCTGACGGTTGACAGCCAGGCGGTGGCGGCCCGTCTGGCACAGGCCCGTACCCAGGCCGGGCTGGCCATGGCGCGCGGGTTTGTGGATTCGGGGGCCAGCACGCGGCTGGATGACCTGTTGCTGGTGCTGGAAAAACTGGAGGCCGAGTATGGCCTGCAGCTGGAAACAGCCGCCTTGCCACCGGCGCTGCAGGACGCGGCAGCTGCCAGTCTGTCCAGCCTGGCGCAGGCCCGCCAGTGGCTGGAGGATGAGGTGATCATGGCCGACAGTCTGGACGGCGACTGGTGGCAGGCGCTGGAGCGGGGGGATGGCTGGCTGCAAACCACAACGGCGCTGGGCCGGCAGCTGATCCGGACGCTGGACACAACCCTGCAGGCGCGCCTGCAGGATGACCGCCGGCAAATGTATGGCCTGCTGCTGGTGCTGGCCGGGGTTTTTGCGCTGATCGCCTACTTATATAGCGGCTTTTTTATCTCGGTGCGCAACTCGGTCAACCACTTGCGCGGGGTCATGCTGCAGGTGGCGGACGGTAATCTGGAGGTACAGGCACGGGTTGCCAGCCGCGACGAACTGGGCAGCCTGGCCGAGGGCCTGAATCATACGGTGGGGCAAATACGCGGCCTGCTGCAGCAGGTGGCGGTGGCGGTCAACGAAGTGGAGCTGCAGTCGGTGACGGT
>CAZVDA010000272.1:0-3070 GCA_964625365.1 uncultured Thiopseudomonas sp.
AAAAATATTATGCGTGAATTTTTTGGTGCCGGGTGTCGACATTAAGATTCAAAAGAATTAATGATTTTTATTCCTGTAATCGAGTTAAAATCCTTGCAATTTCTTGTTACCAGTCTCGCTGATAGACTTATGGCTGTGGCGCAATTACAGCGTCAGGAAGTTTGGTATTAGTTTTTTTCTTAAATGATTTCTATCCCAGTTCTTTCAGTAGAATTAGATTATAAAGCAAGGTTTCATACTATGAACCTCTCTATTGAGAGAAAATAGGTTTTCGGAAGATATTGATATGATTGTGGTGCCGTAAAACATGGATCAAATTCCTTAGGGTCGATAGGAATACTTAAAATTTTAAGATCGTTTATCTGAATCGCATATCCTTCTGTTTTTCCAGAGAAGTATTTGCAATATGCATCGTAGTCTATTCCGGCCTCCTCTTTTACTTGATCCCATAACAGTTCAGGATGATCCCTCAAAATTGCCCCTATTCTAAATGAACCAATTATTTTTTTTTCGGGAGAGGAAGAATAAATAAATATTCGACCAATATCAGATGATTTGAATATTTTTTTCCGGAATTCATATTTTTTCTCACCTCGAGTGATTCTTTTAACATACTCTGGTTTAATCGATAGTAAAACGTCCATCTATCCTCCCAATATTTTTAATTATCTGATAAATATTATTTTCTACATGAGATATTGTTTGTGGAATGCTCAAATTTGCATCAGATAATAAAACTGGGTTTGGAAGATGAGAGATATACCTAAACATGATCACCAACACGGGCTTTTTCATCTCTTCGAGTTCTTCTGATGAAAATACAGTTCGCTTTCCCACAATTCTTCGGATAGAATCAGAATCTTTAACATTGGGTTCAACTTTTTCTACAACCCCTATCGTAGTAATCCTTTGCTGATCCTGTGAACGGTAAAATAATAAAATATCGCCAGGATTTATCTTTTTTACATTAGCATGACTGATATATGCCTTCTTGATAGTATTCCCTTCGACAATGAATTCGCCAATAAATTCAGTTACTTTTGATTGTCTATTCGGGTAATCAGTGAATAATTGATCATGATATTCGGGCCGTATTGGAACAATCCACTTTTGGACATCCGATCCATCATAAAATGATGGGTAAAATTTTTGTAATATTTCAAGAGGATGATATTTCGTTATCTCATCCATACGTGGGAAAATGTGTTTAAGATATATTTTCTCCCCATCTTTTCTGGTAGATACATGCTCAAATCCATATTCCTCAATCAACGCCACTAATCGGTCGTTTTCTTTTTCATCAAAGTGAGTAAGGTATATTTCCTCACATCTATCTTCTATAGCCTTATTTATGGAAATTTTTAAAAATAATTCGCCAATTTTTTGTCCAATATATGTAACCTTCATTGTGGCTATTTTAAATCTTTTTTTAGGGGGAAGGGGAGGATTTCCATCAATATACTCTTCTTCTCCACTCTTATAGATTAATATCGCTCCCAATTGGTCATCCTGCATAAAATATGCAAGACATTTTCTGTGGTCATTTGCTTTTGATGCATACCAATCATCAAAACCAGGGTAATCTTTTCGTAAGGTGTCAAAAATAGGGTCTTCAATCTTAATCTCATGTAAATATTTTTCTTGCAATGAAGGGGGGACAATCGAAATTGGTTTTTCAACAATATATGAATTGAAAAAATCAAGAGAATCATAGATAGAAAAGACTCGATCCCCAATTCCGATCTGTGAAGCCCTTTTATGAATCCCTACATCTTCAGTTATGAGGTAATCTACACCTTCCCGATATAAAGCATATAAAATCCTGACATCTACTTTATCATTTTCTGAATTTATTGGGCCGACTTGACTAATGAACGATTCATCGGTGAAGGGATCGGGTGGGTTCGGAAAATGTGGATAAACCTTCGTCTTTGAAAAAATGATCTTCTGACGCTTTTGATCTTTATCTCTTTTGATATCCTCAATGGATGCTGGATGAATATAAACAGATACTGGTACGCTGTTGAATAAACGAAACATCTTTGAGAGACTTTCCTGAATAACTGAGTCATCTTCACGGTAGATTACAATATTTGTATCAATAAGTACCTTCATCATAATCTTATCAGTAATTAGTAATATAACATTTTTCCTAAATTAGTCACTCTAATGAGGGATCACGGCTTAATTTTTTGTCTTTAGAAATGAAAACAAAAAAGCTAACGAAACTGAGCGTGTTGGAAGCGATGCAGCAACACTTCTTGTCAAGATGGTAGAAAAATACATCTGGTAACTGACAAAAGAAGCTGACAAACTTGCAACTCATGCCGGGTGGAAGACCATCAAAGCCAAAGATATCATAATGGCAGAAAAGAATTATACTAAACGACATAATTAATTTTGCATAACGATTTCAAAACAGTATTTGGGTCACCCCACATATCAAATGCTTCTGTGATACACTCTAATAAAGATTGTAGGGTGGGAAAGAATCGATTATGTGTTTCAGAATATCGGGTTTTTCTCCAAACTAACTCGACTGGATTCAATTCTGGACTATAAGGGGGGATTTTTTTCTCTTATTTTGTTCAGACCATGGTAGCAATACGTTTGCGTGATGATATTTGGCATTATCAACCCAACTTTGCCACTAACAAAAAATATATGTGTTCTTAGTGATGTTTGAATCGACCAAAATGCAAACAAAACTAAGAACTAATGAACCTGAACTGAATGATAATATATCCTTTCCTATCGGCACCATTTTCTTCGTTGATAAGTTGTATGAAATCCTGAAATTTAGCGATGTTTTCAGGAAACACAAGACGAGGAGTATCGATATCAGTAATCAGCTTCGAGCCCTCATCAGCTACAAATTGACTGATAACTTCAGCATAAAGAGGTCTCATGACTGGAACAACCGGCCTGATAATCAGGGATTTGCGGAATTAAAATTGAGAAGCCGAACAGTACAAACTATCTCTGCTTCTCAAAAAAGCTGCAGAAAGAGCAGCCGGAATCCAGAGCCAGAAAAGTCGTCCGGGAGATTAAAGAAGCAAAGGCCATTCAG
>CAZVDA010000273.1:0-3064 GCA_964625365.1 uncultured Thiopseudomonas sp.
AGGCGTTTTTTGCCGGTGAGCAGTTGTTGCATCAGGGCTTTTTTCTGCTGCTGACTGTTGGCGAGCAGTTGCTCGGTGGTGGTGATGGCTTTGTCCCAGGTGGACAGGATTTTGGCGATTTTTTGTTGTTCATCTAATGGTGGAATTAATAGATTTATTTGCTTGAGTGTCCCTGCATTTAAGACCCCCATTGTTCCGCCCTGCGACATTCTTGCCAGACTCTTTGCAATGGTTGTAGAACTTAGCAAATACTCAAAATAACAACTATCCGCTTTAGTTTTGTCTAATGAAATACGCAGCAAACGTGGATTTATAATACCAGCTAAACAATTTTCAGGAAGACGTAAGACTCGACCGATCGTACCAACCAAACTTATTAAAATGTCACCAGCCTGAACTGAGCAGCTAGATAGCTCGTCATATTTCTCTTGGTCAATAAAATAATCACCCAGAAAAGCATCATTAGCAATTACCTGCTCTTGTCCATATACCTTATAACCACTTTTAACATAAAATTCTTTTTTTAAGGACGAGCCAAAAGGTCCGGCCTTAATTGCTGGTCTATCATTTGCAGCTAGACAGTCTAAACCATTGTATTTCCACCCCTCAGGCACCTGCATCGCCACCCTCCTTTTCACTCATCAAATACTGCTGTTCAATCACTTGCTCTAAGCCACTTAATGCTTCATCCGAATGCTGAATACGCTGTGCCTGAAACTTGTCATATTCGGCCTCAGCTTGCTGCTTCGCTAGCTCGTGCGAAATTCTGCCTGCGTGATTCAGGATGTCGCGATCGTTGATGGTCAGAAAGGCATCCAGCTTACTGATCCAGTCTTGCATGGTCATGGCAATGCGGCGCTTGGCTTGTCCCTGGGCAAAAATCAGGTACTGCTCAACCAGATTGTTCAGGGCATCTAGCTCATTCTCGTCCAGATAGTTCTTTGCGGTGACCACATCAGCCTTGCGTACTTTTGCGCCCCGGTAGCTGGTTAAGCCCATATTTGGTAGCTGAGCATTGGCACGGCTGTAGATGATTTCGGCAGCGGTCTGGCCAGTAATAGCCCAGTGCATTTTGTTCTGTACGGTTTTGAAGAAATTGATGCTGATGTCCAAGGTCGGGTCATAATCCACGCTCAGGGCATAGATGTCGGTGATTTTCCGATAAAAGCGCTTCTCGGAGGTACGGATATCCTGAATGCGCCGTTCCAGCTCTTCGAAATAATCAAAAGGCTGGTCAGGGTTTTTCAGGCGCTCGTCATCGAGCAGAAAGCCTTTGCGGATAAATTCCGTTAGCTGCTGGGTCGCCCAAATGCGAAAGCGAGTTGCCACATGGCTTTTCACCCGGTAGCCCACGGAAATGATCATGTCGAGATTGTAGTAGTCGAGCTGGCGTTTGACCTTGCGGCTACCTTCTTGGCGAACTAACAAGAATTTCTTGTGAGTTGCCTCAGTCTGCAACTCACCTTCATCGTAGATATTCAGAATGTGCTGGCTGATGTTTTGCTGTGTCGTCTGAAAAAGCTCTGCCATGTGCTGCTGAGTCAGCCACACGGATTCTTCTTCAAAGCGCACATCAATTTTCAGCTTGCCATCTTCAGCCTGGTAAACCAGAAACTGCCCTTTAGCCGGAGCTGTATGACTTTCGTTATTCGACATAGCCCAGCTCCTTGAGGTAACCCTCCATTTCCAGCTCCAGCTCGGCTAGCTCAGCCTTGAGCTTGAGACGTTCGGCACGCACGGCCATCAGGTCGATTTCTTCCTCTTCCTCGAAGGTGTCCACATAGCGCGGGATATTAAGGTTGAAGTCGTTTTCCTTGATTTCATCAAAGCTGGCCAGATAAGAGTATTTGTCCTCTGTGCGTCCGGCACGGAATACGCTGACAATTTTGTCGATGTTTTCTTGGGTCAGCTGATTCTGGTTTTTGCCGGATCTGAATTCACGACTGGCGTCGATGAACAGTACCGAGTTGTCGCTCTTATTCTTACGGAACATCAGAATGGCAGCGGGGATGCCGGTGCCATAGAACAGTTTTTCCGGCAGGCCGATGACCGCTTCAAGCAGGTTTTCCTCAATCAGCTTCTGGCGGATTTTGCCTTCACTGGAGCCACGGAACAGCACGCCATGGGGTACCACCACACCCATGCGACCAGAACCGGGCTTGAGGGTTTCGATCATGTGCAGGATGAAGGCGTAGTCGCCCTTGGTCTTGGGCGGAATGCCACGGCGGAAGCGACTGAACTTATCGTTTTCAGCTTCGTCATGGCCCCACTTGTCCAGGCTGAAGGGCGGGTTGGCCGTTACCACATCAAATAGCATCAAGTCGCCGTTCTGATCGAGCAGCTTGGGGTTACGAATAGTGTCGCCCCATTCGATTTTGTGGTTGTCCTCGCCATGCAGAAACATATTCATTTTGGCCAGTGACCAAGTGGAGCCGATAGCTTCCTGTCCATAGAGGGCGTATTCCTTGCTGCCATGATGCTCGACGACTTTGCGGCCACACTTCATCAGCAGTGAGCCGGAGCCACAGGCCGGATCGCAGATGCTTTCACCGGGCTTTGGAGACAAGAGTTCGGCCAACAGTTCTGACACTTCCGGCGGGGTGTAGAACTCGCCGGCTTTTTGTCCGCCACTGGCCGCAAAGTTTTTGATCAGGTATTCGTAGGCGTTACCGATTATATCCAGCGTACCCACACGGCTAGGCTTGAGGTTGAGCTCAGGTTTGGCAAAGTCTTCCAGCAGGTGGCGCAGAATGGTGTTTTTCTGCTTTTCTTCACCCAGTCTGTCTGTATTGAACGAGATGTCCTGGAACACGCTTTTGCCGGCATCTTTCAGCTTGGTACCGTTGGCCTCTTCGATGGCATGCAAGGCCTGATCGATACGCTCACCATTGCCCGGCTCATGACGCTGCTCATAGAGCGTGTAGAAACTGGCGCTTTGAGGAAGTACAAAACGCTCGTTTTTCATCATTTCATCAATCAGCTCTGGCTCATCACCGTACTCGGCTTTATAGCCTTCGTAGTGGTCCTGCCACACATCGGAGATGTACTTAAGGAACAGCATGGT
>CAZVDA010000274.1:0-3015 GCA_964625365.1 uncultured Thiopseudomonas sp.
TTGAAATCGCCCATTACCACCACCGGGTCCTGTGGCGTGAACGAGGTTTCCAGCAGTGACTGCAAGTCGGCATAGAACCTGACTTTGCCCGGAAACTTGGTTTCGTGCTTGCGGTTTTCCCCCTGGGGAAAATAGCCATTCATCACGGTCACCCGCTGGCCGTTGGCATCGCGATAGTCGGCACGGATGAAGCGGCGCTGGGCATCTTCAGGATCGCCGGGAAACCCCTTGACCACGTTTTCCGGTGGCTGCTTCGACAGCAGTGCAACACCGTAGTGGCCCTTCTGCCCGTGGTGCTCCACGTGATAACCTAGCTTGCGAATCATTTCATGCGGGAACTGCTCGTCAGCCACCTTGATTTCCTGCAGGCCGATGACATCGGGCTGGTGGGTTTCAATCAGTGCTTCAAGCTGATGCGGGCGGGCACGCAGGCCGTTGATGTTGAAAGATACAAGCTTCATGGGTGGTCTTTGTCCTGCAATGGAAACGATGGCATGATGCCGTCAGATATATCAATGTGTAAATTATCAATGCGCAATATGCTAGCACGGCCGCTGGCAGCCTTGCTGCTGCTGATGTTGGTCCAGGGCAGCTGGGCGGCACGACTGGAAGTGGTCAGCAAGCCGGAAAACAAGAAGTTGAATGCCAACGTGGCAGCCCTGATCGGCAATCTGGATGCACATGATGCAGCCAGCCTGCGCCGTTATCAGCGTGCGGCGGTACAGCAGGCACGGCTGGCCGGTGAGGCACTGGGCTATTACAGCAACCGTTACCGTAGCGAAGTGCTGGACAGTGAAAAGCCCGTGCTGCGGATAGATATCCGGGTGCGCGAGCCGGTGCGTTTGCGTACCGTGGACATCCGTATCGAAGGCGAAGCCGCCGGCATGGATGCCTTCCAGGTGCGCGACCCGCGGCTCAAACCGGGCCAGCAGTTGCACCACGGTGCTTACGACGAAATCAAGAGTGCCCTGCAGCAGCAGGGACTGCGCTATGGTTTTTTTGCCGGCAAGTTCACCAGCCACCGCTTGCTGGTGGATCCGGCGGCAGGCGCGGCCGATATCGAACTGCATTATGACAGTGGCCCGCGCTACCGGCTGGGCGCGGTCGAATATGTGGAAACCGGCAAGATAGATGAAAGCCTGCTGGAGGCGCTGGTTCCGTTTGCAGACGGCACGCCCTATGATTCGGCGCTGCTGGCCGAGCTGACACAAAACCTGCAGAACACCGGTTATTTTGCCGGTGTGCAGGTGGACGCGCCCGGCAGTGCCGAGGGACCGCGCAATGTTCCGGTGCAGGTACGTCTGGATGCGGTCAAGCCGCGCACGCTGGGGCTGGGCGCCGGCTTTTCCACTGACGTGGGGCCGCGTGGCCGCTTCAGCTGGGAGCGTCACCGGGTCAATCGCAAGGGCCACAAGCTGGGCTTTGACAGCGAGATTTCCAAACCCAGACAGAATCTCAGCGCCTGGTATGCGATTCCGCTCAGCTCGCCTCTGTCGGACGAGCTGCGCTTTGTTGCCGGTTATCAGCGTGAAGAGCTGGTGGATGCCAGCAGCCAGCGTCTGACCCTGGGTGCCCAGTGGCGCAAAAAGGTGCGGCATGACTGGCAGCGCACCATCGGGCTGCGCTGGGAAGATGAGCGTTATGAGTACGACCGTGGCAGCAATCGCAGCCGCAGCCGCCGCTTCCTGTTGCCCAGCATAGGCTTTGCCAAACTGAAAAGTGATTCCGCGCTGGACCCGTCCAGGGGTTATCGCCTGCAAATGGATGTCAGCGCAGGATCGGGCGATTTTTTATCCGACGCCGATGTGGTGCATGTCAGCGCGCTGGCACGGGGCTTGACGACCCTGGCCGACAAACACCGGGTGCTGGCGCGCATCGAGGTGGGTGGCGTGGCGACTGACAACTACTCCGCCATTCCGCCGTCACTGCGCTTCTTTGCCGGTGGTGACCAGAGCGTGCGTGGCTATGATTACCAAAGCCTGTCGCCGCGCGACTCGGAGCGTAACCGGGTCGGCGGACGCTATCTGATGGCGCAGAGCCTGGAGTACCAGTACGAATTCGTTGAGCGCTGGCGTGCCGCCACCTTCATTGATGCAGGTAATGCCACCGACAGTCTCACTGACAGCCTGAAGGTAGGCGTGGGGGCCGGCATCCGCTGGGTATCGCCAATCGGCCCGCTGCGGCTGGACTTTGCCCATGCCCTGCATGATGACCGCGGCTGGCGTATCCACTTTTCCATGGGGCCCGAGTTATGATGCTCATGCG
Organism: uncultured Thiopseudomonas sp.; assembly: GCA_964625365.1. Classification (GTDB taxonomy): domain Bacteria; phylum Pseudomonadota; class Gammaproteobacteria; order Pseudomonadales; family Pseudomonadaceae; genus Thiopseudomonas. The sequence goes on from CAZVDA010000274.1 coordinate 2,266, forward strand.
CCGTATCCTGCTGTGGATTTTTCTGCCGTTGCTGTTCGTGCTGGTGTCGGTACCGCTGGCCGGAGTGGGCCTGTTGCTGAGTGAAAGCGGCAGTCGCTGGGTGATGGAACGGGTGCCCGGGCTGAGTCTGGAAAATTACCGTGGTGCGCTGCTCGGGCAGTGGCAGGCAGAACGCTTGCAGTGGCAGGATGATGCAACCCAGGTGGTGCTGGAGCAGCCGCTGATGGAGCTGGATGCTTCTTGCTTGTGGCGCGGCATGCTGTGCTTGGAGCAATTGAGGGTTGAGCGTGTCCTGCTGGAGTTGCCGCAAAGCACGGACGAGCCGGATGAGCCGGCCAGCGATGTGGAGCTGCCCGACATCAGCCTGCCGGTTTCGCTGCGCATCGGCCAGCTGGAAATCGGCGAGCTGCTGCTCAATGACGAATCAATGCTGAGCGAGCTGAAGCTTGCTGCCAGTGCCGCTGGCAACGAGCTGGTGATCGACAAGCTATCGCTGGCCCATGACAGCTACCGGGCCGCGCTGAATGGCCGTTTGCAACTGAATGATCGCTGGCCGCTGGAACTGGTGCTGGATGCCGGTGGCGACTTGCCGGAGCTCGGGCAGCAGCAAGTCAGCATCCGGCTTGATGGTGAGCTGCAGGATGAAGTGAGGTTGAATGGCAACCTGCAAGGTACCGTGACCGGCAGTCTGCAGGCCCGCTTGCAGCCTTTGCTGGCGGCCTTGCCGGCCAGTCTGGAGCTGGCGCTGGA
>CAZVDA010000275.1:0-3001 GCA_964625365.1 uncultured Thiopseudomonas sp.
TCCTGTAACTATGGTGTCGTCGCTGACAAGGCGAACTTTTTCGTCTATTTCCTGAGGGCTGGATCGATGCGCCGGGGCAAAAAAGTCTTCATCTAGATTACCTGGTGTGTAGGAATAATGAGTCTGCCTCTACTAATGGAGGGTAGAGAAGTATTCTATGTTACTATAAATCGTTTTTGGCGTTTTTCCTGGTACCTGACCCAGCTGCAGAAGTTGCTGTACTACGCACAAGATATCGGCCATGGGTAAGCGCGAATCCACCGGTCTTGATCCTGCCCGTCATGAGTGGACACCTGGCTAAGCATGTTTGAGGGCCTCAAACGTCATGGGGCTGATATAGCCATTTGCACTATGTCGGCGGCTGCGGTTGTAGTCAACTTCAATATATTCAAACAGGTACCGCAGAGCAAGGGGCATGTTTTTTACGAACAGCTGTAGAAGGACCTGCGCCCAGCGAGACAGTGCCTGAGCATTCCTCTTTGTGCTGCATCCGTCAGCGCTTGCCCCTGGAGGTGCTTCACGAGATGTTTGTCTTTGTGCTGCGCATTTTGGAGCAGGCCAGCCTGCTCAGGAGAAAATATCTGGGGATCAATGCCTCGACCATGGAGGCGAATGCAGCCATGAAGAGCATTGTACGCCGGGATACGGGCGAGAGTTATGCGCAGATGCTTGAGCATCTGGCTGAAGCAAGTGGCATCAAAACGCCCACCCAGGCAGAACTCGTGGCTTTTAACCGCAAGCGCAAGGGCAAGAAGCTCTCCAACAAGGACTGGCAATCGGCTGCGGATGAGGAGTCCTGCATAGCCAAACTCAAAGATGGTCGCACGCACATGGCCTACAAGCCTGAGCACGCGGTTGACCAGGAATCCGGGGCGATTGTTTCTGCGGTGATACATCCTGCGGATCAGGGCGACACCAAAACCATTGCGACCACTCTTGATGACACTCAGGCCAAGCTGTGTGCGATCAGGGACAAGGAAGACGCACCCAGCAATGACGTTCCCTTTGATCTGGTGGCAGACAAGGGCTATCACAGCCGTGGAGTGCTGAAGGATTTGCCAGACTCTTGCCGCAGCCGCATCAATGAACCGAAACATGCGGGACAGTTGCGCTGGCATGGCGATATTGAAGCGCGTAATGGGTACATGGGAATCGTGCCCGGATTAGATCGTGCAAGGGCAAGGCGCTGTTATGCGCACTGGGCGAGAAGCTGGAGCGCTTTTTGCCCTTTGTCTTGACCGGGGCGGTATACGGCGCAGCCTTTTGCGAGGGATCGAGAGCATAGAGAAGCGCTACATCATCCACATTGCCGGATTCAATTTGGGGATACTGCTGCTGTATTATTTGGTTTTGGCACGCCTAGGGGCCTGGCCGATGCTGCCGCAGGGCTGTTTTTTGCCCGGATTAGCACTATGAATCTGCTTATATTGGCCATGCGGCTGTCAAATGAGGTTGAATCCCCTGATTTGGCTATGATTGTCTATTTGAGACGAAGCGCCTGAGGCACGGTTGCATAATCGACCACTTTGCGCGCCAATCGAAAAACCGGGATTCTTCAACGGGCTGGTAAACATTCAAACAGCTGTGAGATGATACGCTACGGCTGTCTTAGTTCTTTTAAAATGTGTTGGAACGATTGTGTTTTTTTGTGCGGCATTGGGCATATATTTTTTCTTACCGATAATCGACGTATACGTTATGCACACAGATGCATTTCAGGTTGCTGTTTACAGGCTGTTTTGGTAGCAGTAAACAATCCAGTCCAATGAAGTTTTCTAAAAAATCTATCCTCCTGTCGGCCTGAGGTACCCTGCCAGGCTCAAGGTCGGCGGACAATAAGCCGCATGATATCTAAATAAAGAGTGCACTGGACAATTCTGGAAATAGAGATCTGCTGAGACATGATGGCAAAAAGGCCTGTCCGACAGAGCGACAGCTGCTCGTTATAGCTGTGCGTGCAGCCTGGAAAAACGATGTTATTAAACAACAAGGAGTGGACACTATGTATGTGCAGAAGCTGATGTTGGTGCTAGTGTTTTTTGCCCTGAGCATGGGGTTGGCATATGCTGTAGAAAAGGAGCCTGAATTTGTTGGTCAACTTGCTGCCGGCTCGTCGTCGCAGGCGGGTCACGATCCACAGGCCTATTATTCCCCGGAGTTGGCAAAGATGGGATTGCATATCGAAGTGGAGACAAATGCCTTTCAGTGGCGGGATGTGAACACCATGACACCGGCGGCTAGCCTGCTGGTGGAAATCACCAATAAATCCGACCAAGCCATACCAAGCGTGGGCTCGTTTCCGGGCCGAGCAGTTTTATATGTGACCGCGAAAACCTTGGATGGTAACATTTTTTATACCAACGAGAAGCAATTCATACGTATTCCGCAACAAGTGGACCGCGAGCCGTGTGAAGAAGCCAGCCTGCTGTATGATTCTGCCTTTTTGCCCCGTAAAACGACCCAAGAATCCTTTATGATTCCAGTCTACACTGAGAGCGAGGATGACGGAAGACTAGTCCGAGCTCAACTCACTCAGGATTTTGTTGTTGATGTGGAAGTGTGGTATTTACCTAACGGTAAGAAAGATGACCCAGACAATGCACAAAAGTGGTTTGCTGTTTCAAAAGAGCTGCATCTCCCAGCCGACGGAAAATAAGTTTTTCAAATTCCAGGCGGACTGATCCTGCCCGTTGTTGAAGGACATTTGGTTAAGCGAGCATATTTCCTTAGTGAAGGTGCTCGATGGCAACCAAAACCAAGTAAGACCAAACAAAGGTATTCACAGCAGTACGAGACAGAATCTCTGGTCTTGGCACGGAAAAGTTTGGGGTTGCGGCTGCAGCCAGGGGCAATTAGAGCTGCATGAAAGCTTATTGTATGGCCAGCGGTTCAAGGCGAGCCTTGAACCGCTGCGGTCAAGACAAAGGGCAAAAAGCGCTCCAGCTTTTCGCCCCGTGCGCGTAAAAGCGCCTTGCCCTTGCACGATCTAATCCGGGCACGG
>CAZVDA010000276.1:0-2983 GCA_964625365.1 uncultured Thiopseudomonas sp.
TATTTCCCTGATCCAGCCGGCTTTTTTCCCAGCCCAGCTTGTTGCGGCACACTTCGTAAAAGTTATGCTCCAGCGGGTGCAGCAACTGCAGCCGGTGCTGCTTGCGGCGGATGTACACCACGTCGCCGGGCGCACAGTTGGCATGGTTCTGGCCGTCACAGGACACCAGCGGGTAAATGCTCATATCCTGCGAGATAACGACTTTCAGCTCGCTGTCGGCCCCGACCACAATCGGGCGGCTCGACAGGGTGTGCGGATACATGGGCACAATCACCATGGCGTCAATCTTGGGGTGCATGATGGGTCCGCCCGCCGACAGGGCATAGGCAGTGGAACCGGTCGGCGTGGCGATAATCAGGCCGTCAGCCTTGAGGCTGTAGACAAACTGGCCGTCGATAAACAGCTCGAAAGCAATCATGCGGGTGGATTTGCCGGGGTGCAGCACCACATCGTTAAGCGCATCCCCCCGGCCTATCGGGTTGCCGTCGCGCAGCACTTCGGTTTCCAGCAGAAAACGCTCTTCCATTTCGTAATCGCCGGCCAGCACCGCCCCGACCTGCTGTTCCATCTGCTCGGGACTGATGTCGGTCAAAAAGCCCAGACTGCCACGGTTGATGCCCAGCACCGGAATATTGTGACTGGCCATGGCCCGCGCTGCGCCCAGCATACTGCCGTCACCGCCCACCACAATCACCAGGTCGCAGACTTCACCCAGCTGCTTGCGGCTACTGGTCTGCACCGCATGGCCCGGCAACATTTCGGCAATCGCCTCGTCAAGGATGACATTCAGCTCTTGCTGCTGCAGCCAGCTTTTCAGGCGACGAATGGTATCCAGCGCCTTGGCGCTACCCAGCCGGCCAATAATGCCCACATTATAAAAGCGGCTCATTGGCTGCCATCCTGCTTGCGGATCCAGTAACAAAACTCGCCGCCCTGCTCGTTCGACTGCAGCAGGCTGTGCTGCAGAAAGGTACAAAATTTGGGAATGTCGCGCTGTGTGGAAGGATCGGTGGCCAGCACCTGCAGCACCTGGCCAGCCTGCAGCTGGCGCACCGCCTTGTGCAGCATCATCACCGGCTCCGGGCACAGCAGCCCGCGCGCATCCAGAATTTCATCTGCCGTCAAATTCATGCTCTGTCTTTCTTCTGTTGGAGTTACTGTTCACGCATTCTCGGTACCGGAACCATGACCTGGCGGTCAGCAATTGTGCTTTACCGCCCGCCGGCAGCTGGGTACTGTGACGGCTTCCCCATAACAACAAGGAACACCCGCGCATGAATACCCATGTTCACTACCGCCTAGACAACGGCGTTGCCATCCTGCAACTGGATAACGGCAAGGTCAACGCCCTGTCGCCGGCTGTTATCACCGCCCTCAATCAGGCACTGGATCAGGCCGAACAGGACAAGGCCGTGGTCGTACTCACCGGCCAGCCCGGCATGCTATCCGGCGGCTATGATCTGAAAGTGATGATGGCCGGCCCGCAGCAGGCGCTAGAGCTAGTCGCCAGCGGCTCAGCTTTAGCGCGCCGTATGTTAGCACATCCATTTCCGCTGATTGTCGCCTGCTCGGGCCATGCCGTAGCCAAGGGTGCCTTCCTGCTGCTGGCCGCCGACTACCGCATTGCCGTGGATGGTGAATTTCGGATTGGCCTCAATGAGGTGCAGATCGGCATGACCATGCATCAGGCCGGCATTGCGCTGGCCCGCGACCGCCTAAGTCCTGCTTGCTACCAACGTGCGGTGATCAATGCCGAAATGTTCAACCCACAAGCGGCCTGCGCGGCCGGCTTTGTTGATCAGGTGGTCAGCGCCGACACCCTAATGCCCACCGCCTTAGCCGTTGCCGGCCAAATGCAACAGCTCAACATGCGCGCCCACCGCCAGACCAAACTGCGCGTGCGCGCCGCCCTGCTGGCCGAACTGGATCAGGCCATCCAGCAGGATTTGCAACACAGCTTCGACTAAACCACCCGCCATGCCGTTGCAGCACACAGCCACGGCATGGCACTTTGCGCCGCTCAGGGCACCGGCAAACGGACATTGGCCAGCAAAGGCTCCAACGGAAAACCCAGCCGCTTGCCAACCGCCCGCGCCCGCTCACGCAACGCCGACACCGGCAGGTTTTGTGTGGTATCCGCCGGCACCAGCAAAATCACATTGCCCTCACTCACCGGCAGCTCCCAGTAGTGGTTATGAAACAGCCCGCGCAGCAGCGGCGTGGCCAACGGCTTGCTGTCTGGCAACGCCCACTGATTGATCACCAACCAGCCGTCCGGCTCCAGCAGCGCGTGACAGCGTTCCAGAAAGTCCCAAGCCATGTGCGCCCTTGACGGCCCCTGCTCGTCATACAAATCCAGAAAAATCAGATCGGCCTTTTCCGCTGTCGGCAGCAACTCCAGCGCATCGCCCAAGCGGATGGTCATGCGCGCGTCCTCAACAAACCCCATATAGTCGCGGGCCAACCGCAACACTTCGGGGCGCAACTCAATCACTTCAGCATCCATAATGCTTGGCATGGCAGCCAGACACGCGCGCAGCAACACACCCGAGCCAAGCCCCAAAAACAGCGCCGTTTCTGGACTGTCATGGCACAACCCGCCCAGCAGCATGGCCCGCGAATACTCGTACTCCAGCCGCAGCGGCTTGCGCATGTTGACCAGACTTTGCTCGGAGTCCTCGCCAAACACTAGGTAACGCTTGCGCCCCTGCTGCTCGACCCAGAGCACGCCATACGCATCTTCAGCCTGCGCAATGCGCTTTGAGCGTGACCAGAAAAACTGCACTTGCCTATCCTTAGCCTGCCCCACGGGCGGCCCAATCAAACGCCCGCCGCCGTACCGGTAAAAATACGGCTGGCGGGCTTGCATTTAAAAAAGGGCTCCAGTATAGTGCGCCACCTGAACGGGCACAAAGCCCTTTCAGATTCGCGGTGAAGTGTCCGAGTGGCTGAAGGAGCTCGCCTGGAAAGCGGGTATACGGGA
>CAZVDA010000277.1:0-2972 GCA_964625365.1 uncultured Thiopseudomonas sp.
CGATTTCCGTCATGCTCCAGTACGGCATCAAGACGGACGCCATCGCAAAAATGCTCCGAGGTCAAAAGTTCGAACCCTACGGCTTCGTACAGCGGCATCCTTACATCAAGTACTGCACCTCCGTGTCGGATCTGATCAGCAAAGTGCTCGACATCGAGGGAGGAGATTACACGCGCGTCCAAGTAAAACCTGAAGGCGACGAACTCCTTTCCGGCGAAGAACCTGTTGAGCCGACGCAAATCAGTATGGACGAGTTCATCCACGAGAAAGCGCTCGATGCGAGCAAAAACGGCGAACGACTTTACGACGGCACCGTCTGCGCGAATTGCTCCAGCACAAGGCTCGTCCGCAACGGCACCTGCAAAGTGTGCCTCGACTGCGGGGAGACGACCGGCTGCTCGTGATTCCTTGTTCTCATCTTAAATATTCTAAGTGGTGCTACGTCTTGTTTATGGATTATAAAGTCCTAAAAAAGTTGTTGTGCCTTGAATGCCTAAAAAATAGAGTGACCTTGTAGCAGTTACCAAGTCTAAAGGAGAATATGGCGCGCAGCTTTCTTGTTTAAGAATCAAGACATAATAACATCCTCCACAAGACCATGCGAAAAATCCGCCAAACGAAATGAGGAAATGGCGGGAAAATCCACTTGTTTTTTGGGGGAAATCATTATTCAGATGAGTACCATCCCTTCGTTCTCGTTATGCAATTAACATATAGCGATGATATAAATATCGCATTATTCATTGTTCTTTTAGTGTGATAAACTTCCTGTGAGGCACGGGTATTTAGCCATTTTATATGAATACTCTGGAAGGGGCATTTAATATTAGAGGAGCTTCCGCCATGAGTCTGTTGCATCATCACATACCGCTATCACGCCTAGATTTGCTGGATAGGAAGATCCTTGTCCTAATTGATGAATCATGTAAATCGCCAAGCGTTGATGCAAAATTACGTTCATTAATCTCTTTTCTCGAAAACAGAGGCGTAAAGAAAATTCTGATGATTTCGGATATTGAAGAAGAGTTTATTGACCCGAGTTCTTGCCAATTTTGTGTTTATTCACAAATTACCTATTCCTGCTTGGACTGTGTGTGCGAAGACGAAGACTGTCTTGCGATGGAGATGGGGCAGTACAGCTACGCCTTTAACTTGTCGAACTCTGCGATCGCCGTACAAACGGTCATAAAATTACTTGAAAATGGTGGGACTTGTTATGTTATGTCCCCGTATCAGAGCTCTCAATCGGTCAATATCTCGTCGGTCATTAGACGACAGATCGATTTTGTTGGTATGTCAATCGATGAGTTGGATATAGAAGTTTAGCAGACGTTTGACGATTGTCAGGTGCAATTTGTTCTTGGGAAGGAAGAAGGAGAAAAGTGTCATGGATCTTAGTGAATTAGCTAGAACTCTCGCTGCAGTTGCCCTTCAGCAACGCATTTATACCATGGAAATGGCGCATTTACATGGCCCGCTACACGTAGGGGGTGATTTGTCGGCTTCTGATATTTTGACCGTTCTATTTCAAAACGAAATGAACCTTTGTATGAATGACCTGTCATATTCGAATAGAGATCGCTTCGTATTAAGTAAGGGACATGGAGCAGGTGCTCTCTATATTGCTATGGCGTTAAGGGGATACTACTCGATAGAAGATCTGTTTGATACGTACATGGAACATGGGAGTCGTTTCGGGTTGCACCCATGCAAAGAGTCTCTTCCTGCACTAGAGTGTTCATCAGGGTCATTAGGTCACGGCTTGTCGATCGCGGTTGGCATGAGCATGGCGGCGAAAATGGACGGTCTTTCATACAGAGTTTTTTGTCTAATCGGCGATGGAGAGTTGGCTGAAGGCTCGATTTGGGAAGCCGTTATGGCTGCCGCGCAGTTCAAGCTAGATAACTTGATCGCGATAATTGATTTCAACAAGATTACTCTAGACGGATTTACAAAAGACATTATGAATGTTGAACCTCTCGTCGACAAATTTCAGGCTTTCAACTGGCATACGGTAGAAGTAAACGGAAACAGCATAGAGGAGCTTTTGTGGGCTTTCAACGAATGTAAAAATGATACGTCGGGAAAACCGAAAGTCATCGTCGCACACACGATAAAAGGATTTGGTGTTTCATTTATGGAGAACGATCCGCTCTATCACAGCGCGACATTGTCCGATGAAGATAAAAATAGAGCCATAGACGAGCTGAAATCGAGATTTGGGGAGGCTGCTTTATGAAGGTGTACAGGTTTGGAGAACATGTTGTTGCAAATGCTCGCGCTATTTGGACTGAAGCTATGTATGAGGCAGGAATTGCAAACGCCGCAGTTATTGCCATGACTGGTGATTTGTCGAGATCATTATGCACGGAAAAATTTAGAACGCTCATCCCTGAACGATACTTGAACATAGGAATTGCTGAGCAGAACATGGTCTCAATTGCGGCTGGCTTGGCGTTATGCGGCAAAATCCCCTATTGCTCCAGTTACGCGCCGTTTCTATCTTTGCGAGCTGCAGAGCAATTTAGAACAGATGTCTGCTATATGAATCTAAATGTAAGACTCATTGGCGCAGGTGGTGGCATTAACAGTAGCGGTCCCACGCATTCAGGATTGGAGGATGCCGGTACTGTGCGTGGTTTTGCCAATGCTACCGTTGTTAGTCCGTCAGATCCGTCAATGATTCGAAAAGTTTTTGAAGCAAGCGTAATCCACGACGGACCGATGTACATCCGATTGGATAACGGAAGAAATGTTCAATCTGTTTACTCAGAGGACTATTCTTTCTCTCTTGGACAAGCCATAAAGGTTCTTGACGGCACAGACTTTGCCATACTGTCTTTTGGCAGTTTGCTTTCTTATGCTGTTGAGGCTGCCTATAGACTTGCGGAAAAGGGGCTCTCTGTTGCTGTTTACGATTTTCACACTCTGAAACCATTGGATTGTGAAGCAGTGCTAAAAATCGCTTCGAA
>CAZVDA010000278.1:0-2961 GCA_964625365.1 uncultured Thiopseudomonas sp.
CTGGCTGAAGTGCGCAACCTGGAGCTGGTACAGGGCCTGTTTCGCCGCCCGCTGGAGCTGTGGCTGGTGCTGGATATGGTGTTGTTTCTGCAGGATCAGGGCTTTTCAGTGCAATTGGGAGAATTTTGTCCGCAGCAGCTGACGCCGCGCAACCTGTTGCTGGTTGCCGAGCGTTGACGGTGTTGGCAAATAACAGCGGCAAAGTGCTTTACAAGCAGAAAACAGCGGCTATAATGGCGCGCATTGCCGGTATAGCTCAGCAGGTAGAGCAACTGACTTGTAATCAGTAGGTCCCGCGTTCGATTCGTGGTGCCGGCACCAAAAAACAACAAGGCTCGCACACGCGAGCCTTTTTTGTTTCGCTGAAGGAACCAGAAGGATGCCCCAACCCACAACGCCCCGCCAGACGCTCGCTTGCTTCAAGGCTTACGATATCCGTGGCCGCCTTGACGACGAGCTCAATCCTGAAATCGCATACTGTATCGGTCGTGCATATGCCAGGCACCTGGGTGCCAAAAGGGTGGTGGTTGGCGGTGATGCACGCGCCACCAGCGAAGAGCTCAAGCGAGCCCTGGCCAGGGGTATGCAGGATGAAGGCTGTGATGTGCTGGACCTGGGCATGACCGGTACCGAGCAGATCTATTTTGCAGCCTTTCACCTTGATGTTGACGGTGGTATCCAGGTAACTGCCAGTCATAACCCCATCGACTACAACGGGATGAAACTGGTTGGTCGTGGTGCCCGCCCTATCAGTGGTGACAGCGGCCTTAAAGACATCCAGACACTGGCAGAACAGGAAAAGCAGGCGGGTACGTTTTTTGTGGCCGCGACAACGCCTCCCGGTAAAATCGAAGCGCTTAACCTGATACACGCCTACATCGAACATATTCTTGGCTACATCGACCTGAAAAAAATCAGGCCACTACGACTGGTCACCAATGCGGGCAACGGAGCGGCAGGCCCGGTGATTGATGCCATCGAGCAGGCATTTGTCCGGTTGCAGGTACCCATTGAATTCATCAAGATCCATCACCAGCCCGATGCCACATTTCCTAACGGTATCCCGAACCCGCTATTACCGGAAAATCGCGTCGCCACGGCCGAGGCAGTCAGACTGCACAAGGCAGACTTTGGCCTGGCCTGGGATGGTGACTTTGACCGCTGCTTTTTCTTTGACGAGCAGGGCGACTTTATTGAGGGCTATTACCTGGTTGGCCTGCTGGCGCAAACCCTGCTGGAAAGGCATCCGGGCGCAAAAATCATCCACGATCCGCGTTTAACCTGGAACACCATAGAGCAAGTACAGCAGGCGGGCGGGGTGCCGGTACAGGCAAAAACCGGTCATGCGTTCATCAAGGAGCGTATGCGTGCCGAAGATGCGCTTTATGGCGGTGAAATGTCTGCCCACCACTATTTCCGCGACTTTGCTTATTGTGATTCGGGCATGATCCCCTGGCTGTTGATTGCCGAGCTGGTTTCTACCAGCGGGCTGCCGCTGTCCGCTCTGGTCAGGGCGCGCATGGCCTCTTATCCCTGCAGCGGAGAAATAAACTATAAAGTGCACGATGTGGCAACGCTACTTGAGCGGGTTCAACAACACTTTGCCGGTGAGCATCCTGAAATCGACACCACGGATGGCCTTGGCCTTGAGTTTGCCAGCTGGCGCCTTAACATTCGAGCATCCAATACGGAACCTTTGCTGCGTCTAAACATCGAAACCCGCGCCAACCCGCAACTGCTACAGGACAAAATCCTTGAATTGCAGGTTATTCTGGGTCAATAACCGGCGGTACCATCGCTTCCAGACCATGAACGCCTTACCCGGCTGATCAAACTTGAGAGAACAGACATGATCCTGTTACCCGTCATCATGTGCGGCGGCACCGGTAGCCGCCTATGGCCGTTATCGCGCAAGGCCCACCCCAAGCCATTCATTACCTTGCCGGATGGCGATACCCTGCTTGGCAAAACCTACCGCCGCACACTCAGGCTGGGCAACGTGGCCGAGGTGCTCACCGTGACCAACCAGGAGCTGCTGTTCAAAACCGAAGATGAATACAGCCAGTACGGCAATGGCGACCCTGTTCGGCTCAGTTACATCCTTGAGCCTAGTGGCCGCAATACCGCAGCAGCAGTCACGGCAGCAGCGCTCTATGCTCAAAAGCATTACGGTGATGACACCGTGGTACTGGTTTTGGCTGCAGACCATCTTGTCCAGGACGATGCGGCATTTGCCAGGGCGGTAGCTGCCGCAGCAGATATTGCCCGGCAGGGCCGGCATGCAACCTTTGGCATCCAGCCCGGCTATCCGGAAACCGGCTATGGCTACATCGAGGCAGACACGAAGCAGCCTTTCGGAGCGGGCTACCTGGTCAGGCAGTTTGTAGAAAAGCCGGACGAAGCCACGGCAACCGGCTATCTGCAAGCCGGTAATTACTACTGGAACTCCGGCATGTTCTGCTTTCATGTGGGTACCCTGTTGCAGGAAATGGGCGAATTCGCCCCCAAGGTAATCCGCAACACCGGCAACGCCCTGCAGGCAGCTTCACATTCAACCAGTACGACGGGTGGTCAGGTTGTCCGCCTGCCCGTCAACGAGTTCAGCATGGTTCCGGATATTTCCATTGATTATGCCTTGATGGAAAAATCCACCCGCACGGCTGTGGTGCCTTGCGATATTGGCTGGAGCGATATTGGTGCCTGGCCTGCGATCAGCGAACTGGTGCCTGCCGACGAACAGGGCAACCGCAGCATCGGCGAAGTGATAGCCATTGATTCGCGCAGCAACTATGTGCATTCGCCAAGGCGTTTGGCCGCAGTGCTCGGTGTTGATGACCTGATTGTTGTAGATACAGCAGATGCCTTGCTGGTCGCCCACAGGGACAAAGCCCAGGACGTTAAAAACATCGTTACCGAACTTAAAAAACAAAACCATGAGGCACACCTGTTACACCAGAAGGT
>CAZVDA010000279.1:0-2941 GCA_964625365.1 uncultured Thiopseudomonas sp.
ATATACTATTATTTTGTTAGTGATTGGTTTGATTAAAGTTAAATACATTTTTTTGTGCGTTCCTTTTCTAATTTTGGGTTTGTTAAGAAAAGATATGTTGAAAGGAATTTATTTTAGGGGCGACAAAATACCTTTGTTACCTTTAGCTATTTTAGGAATAATTGGGTTAACAATAATGACTCCGTTCTTATATCCTACTCAAAGCGATTATTTAGAAATGCAACAAACAATTATTATAGCAAAAGATCTAAATCTTCCAATAAAGAATGATTGGGGAGATGGTTGGACTTTTGTATCATTAGGATATCCTACACCATACAAAATTAGTAGTGGTTTCGCACCAGATTTTAATCTAAAACCTTTTGTTGCGTATACAAATCAGGATTTGAATTGTGATAAGATAGGGCAAAAGATTTTTATTTGCCCCACTTAGCAAATAGCTTTGGTTTAACTTTTGTTGACTTACCAAACGCTGGTAACTTTGGTCTTTTTGTTTGAGAACTCATATTACACATTTTTACTTCCTCCTTTTACATTTTCTTTTCTTTGGACCGATTCTATCCATTACATCCAAGCCTACTTTTGCAGTTATTCCTGCTCCTATTATTCCTGGCAAACTATTTATTGGCATAAAATTACCTCCTTCCTGTTAATCTTTTATAAATTTCTAGTATTAAGATAAAAACGCTTATTACTAGTATTATCCAGAATACAAACATGAATCGGTTGTCAAAAATACTGAATAAAAATATCATACTAGCAATTATTACAACACTAGTACCTGCTTTAGCTTTAGCCATTACTAGTAAGCTAAGAATTATTAGCATTACAACAAAACCTAATAGGATTATATCTCCTCCTACTACACTATAACCTATTGATTCTGCTAAACCAATAATATTGTTTGAATCAGTTATTAATAATAAAGGAATATTCATCTAACTTCCACCTCTTATTATACCTGCAATCTTTAATAATATGGCGAACAATCCCATGAATTGTAGGATTGATAACAAAGGAACAACAATTCCTTTAAACATCGTGCTTCCAGGAATCCAACTAGGAAACATTAAATCTAAAAGAGTATTCCAACCACTCAAAAACCTTCCAATACCACTAGTAAACTCTGCTAGACTTTGTGTCGCATTATTTAAGAAGCATGGCCCCCAGTCTAAAGGGTTTGCTGATGCTACTGAACAATCAACTTTATAAATACCAAAAATGCTTAGTGTTGTTGATCCTACTGGTAGGAATCCTTGTATTTGTTCTACGTTTTGTATGTCTCCAATGTATGTTAGATAGTCTTCGTTGGTTGTGATAAAAACCATCATCGTGTTAATTATTAGGAATACTATGAATACCCAGCTTAGTATTGTTGTCCATTCTTCCATCATGTTAATCAAACACTCCTTTCGCTTACGATAAAAGCGAATGTTAGTACTGCTAATACTATTGTTAAAATAAATGGAACCCAGTTTAAGTAAGTGAATAACATCATTGATGATAAGAATATTATTGCTACTGATTGTACTCCGAATTGTCCTATTCCTATTGTTGCTCCTATTACTAGGGCTATGCTAATGAATATTGCTAGTGCTAGGAGAGGAAAACAAATTCCACTAGGGTCGCAAGTAAAGTCTCGTCTTAAACCATTTTGTAATCCATCTAATATGCTATAATTTGTATCAAAGAATGTTGTAATATTATAGTTTTGGTTAAAAGTATAATTTGTTGTGCCGTCATTAATTATTATTCTGCTTGTTATTGTAGTTTGGTTTATATCAACCCAATTAATAGTATGAGTAAAAGTATAACTTGTTAGACTAGTGTTTGCCGTTTGTTGGCTTATTACAACACCACCCTGTAATATTCTGCTTGTAAGACTAACCGTTTTTCCACCATAATTATACATTGTTTGAGTGAAAGCAACTGTTCCTACTCCTTGGTTAATTAATCCTGTTCCTTTTGGAGTGAAAGTTGCTTGGTAACCACTAGGATCAGGAACTTCTATTATTGAACCCAAGTCTAGCATGATAAATATTGTTGTGCTTGTACTAGTAATCTCAAAGGTTTTTATTAGTACGCCACCATAATAACATTCAAAAGAATATTCTGCTCCAGCTATTAATAATGTTATCGCTTGTCCTTTTGCGTCTGTGATAACTTGTTCTACTAGTGTTCTTCCTTCTCCACTAATAAACTTGTAAATTTTGATTGTTACTCCACCAATGTTAGTGTTTGTTGTAGCATCTTTTGTTGTAATAGTAGTTAATAGTCCTGTTGTGGTTGAAACTAAGTATGGTTGTAGTTCTGCTGTTCTTGGGTCTCCGAAAAATTGTTGTGCGTAAGTTCTAGTAAAAAAATTACCATTCATATCACTAATTCTAATGTTAAATGGTAGACTAGTATTTGGTAACAAGTAAATTATTTTGTTAGTGTTTAAGTCTGAATAAGTCTCATACAAGTTTTGGGTTATTTCTATCTTCCAATCTTCTGTTATTTGTAATAATGTTTCCTCGTTTTTTGGATAATAAATTGTTAGGGCTACTGGTTGGTAAGTGAATGCACCATCATCTACTCTAACATAATAATTTTGATCAGAAACGTGTATGCTAAAAGTAACATTACCTGTGCTATTAGTCTTTTTTCTTCCTATTACAAAATTATTGTCTGGTCGGTATAATTCTACTATTGTGTTAGTATAAATTGTTGTTTCGTCTGTTTGATAAATCTTAAAAGGAATGTCATCTGATAGTGTTGTTGATAGTAGAGCAAAGTTCAAGTCAATATCAGAATATTGGTTTAGTATTCTAACATAAGTTCTTGTCCCATAACCAGTTTTTGTAAAAGTAAAAGTGTATTCTTGGTTTGTTATTCCTTGCAAGTTTAAGTCTAAAACATTTGAATCTGTTAGTGTTCCCCCACTAACACCATTAATACT
>CAZVDA010000280.1:0-2938 GCA_964625365.1 uncultured Thiopseudomonas sp.
CAGCGACTCGGCGGGGCTGGGTCGTATTTTTTAGTGCTCATGAATAAGGCGGGTTGATGACAAAACTCAAGTCTGGCTCGCGATATTTATTGAGTGGTGTTGGCACACATAAAATCAGGGTATCGCACTCTGCTGCACGACTAACATCCGAAGTTGCCACAAAGCCCTGCTCAATAGCTTTTGCAATGCGCTCGTGCGGGATATGTTCGATATCGCTGATACCTTTATTCAGGTCATCAACTTTCTTCTGGTTGATATCCAACCCCAACACCTTGAAGCCGATATCGGCATAGCGCAGCATCAACGGCAGGCCGACATAGCCAAGACCAACGATACCAATCACGGCTTGCTTATTATTAAGTTTATTGATCAGGTTGCTTTGTATAACGGGCATGTTTATTCCTTGGGTTTATGCCTTTTGAGCAATGGGTTATGGACGCATCTACGGGTTTTAGCTACCCAGTTAAAGCTTATGGAGCTGTTCCAGCTCAAGCTGCAGAGTTTCATACTCCTGCTTTTTGTGCTGGATGAATTTTTCGGTAAGTGCAATACGTTCCATAATGCCTTTTGGTGTCAGTACATAACGGTAGGCCAGCTTGTTGTCGCTGCGCTTGAAACGCTCGACCTTGATCAAGCCTTTTTCAATCAGTGCGGCGAGAATGTAATGGGTTTTGCCGGCGCTAAAGCCTAGCTGCTTGGCCAGGGAACTCTGGGTCTCCGCTTGCGGGGCCAGCCGCAGGACTTCCAGTTCGGTTTCTTTGGACATGGAGGTTATCGCTGTTACTTCACTGATTTATGCGCTTGGAGTGGCACTTTTGTTGGGGCCATAGTTTCATTTTTTGAAGCGGACAATTATACATGACTTGCCGGTCGGTAGAAGCCTTCGTCAGGTAAAGATTTTGATCAAAAACAAAAAAGGCCCGCATTTCTGCGAGCCTTTATTTTTATGGTGCCGGCACCACGAATCGAACGCGGGACCTACTGATTACAAGTCAGTTGCTCTACCTGCTGAGCTATACCGGCAATGTGCGCCATTATAGCGGCAGATTTTTTCTTGTAAAGGTTTGTGTGTTGTGGATGCTGGCCTCCACCCCGGTGCTGTTGGATTCTGCGACTACGCTTTGCTTCGCGCAGAATGACGGTACTGTGGCTTGGTAGACAGAAAGGTGACAGGATAAAGGGGTCAGGTACATATTTCCTTTGGAAAATGTACCTGACCCCTTTATCGGACCTCTTTATCGCCTTTATCGGCTTTACCTTTCCGCGAGTAGGAGCAGGTTTCTTGGAGTGAGCTGCTGCGGGCAGAATTCGCCCAGCTGTGTGCTGAAGCCTTGTTCTTGCAGGAACAAAGCCATATCGAGTAAAAGCCACAGCTCCAGTGGGCGGCGGAACAGGCCTTGTACCAGTTCGAGGTTGCGCACTTCGGCCAGGCGTTGCCAGCCGGCCTGCTCTGCTGTTTGCCAGTCACTTACCGGTTTGACTTCGATACTCTTTAGTTCAGCGGCAGCTCGGCACCAGTCGGCAAAGTTGTCGTGCTGCCAGCGGTTTGCCACCGAGGGTACTGGCAGGTATTCATCCACCCCGCGCCACTGACGCTGCAACAGATCGAAACCTAGTCGCCAGGCCATGTTGCGGTTGCGCTTGCGTACTTCGGCGGCACCGGCGGTTACCGTGGCCTGCAATGGTAGGCCGAGCATGTTGCGGTCTAGCCGTAGTTTGGACGCTTTGCCCTGAGTGGACAGCGGCTGATAGTGACTGGAACGAATGCGGTTGTAGCAGCAAGGAGCAATGGCTAGCCGGCGCACGCTCTGCCCTGTTGTGTGACGCAGCAGGCTGGTGTGCAGGTCGCCACAGGCATGCAAAGCAACCCAGGTATCGCTGGCGGCCAAATGCGGTACTGCTTGCTCGCTGAGGGCATCACAGTGCTGATGCCTGGCCTGTATCTGCCATTGTTCGCTTAGCTGCTTGCCGTCTTTGACCAGCTGGGCGTCGTGTTCGATGCAGCACAAGCAATCGTTCGGCCAGGCCAGCCGGCGGCCCAGGTGACCCTTGCCGGCACACCAGTCGAGCCAGCGGCTGCCTTGCCAGTATGGTGGCAGGCAGGCGGCAAAGGCTTCTATCTGTTGCCATTTGCGGCCGGGGATGCCGCGGGACATGGCTTCGGGCAGTGGTTTGACTGGATGGCGGGGTAGCTGCATTAAAGGGTTCTGATACATGTTTTCCATTAAAGGGGTCAGGTACATATTTCCTGTGGAAAATGTACCTGACCCCTTTAATGGTGATGCCTTTATTGCTTCCCATGGTTCGAGCTGGTGCTGTTCGGCGTGTTCTAGGCTTTGTGCGCGTAGCCAGGTGGATAGCTCGGGATGGTCGTCTTCCCAAGCCAGACGCTGCTGAGTGAAGGGCTGGTTGTTCCACAGGGACTGGTGGTCGAGCAGGAGCTGGTCGAGGGTGGTGAAGTGGGCGGCGAAGTTATTTGAGGTCTGTGGCATTTGTTTGATTGTTGCTGGATTCTGCGACTACGCTTCGCTTCGCGCAGAATGACAGTTTTGGAGGGCTTCGCTGTGCACCGAGTGTCTGTAAGAAGGGGCTTGCCACTGAGAAAAAGCTACCCCCCTGTCGGGGGCAAGCCCCCTCCCACAAATTTATAAAGGGGTCAGGTACATATTTTCTGCGAAAAATGTACCTGACCCCTTTATGGTAATGAGCATCAACGGCCTTGCAGCATATCAACTCGTAGCCAGCGCTCCAGCAGGCGGAAGATCTGTACCAGGATGAAGGTCATGACCAGGTAAAACAGGCCGGCGGCGAAGAAGATCTCCACCGGCATGTAGGTGCGGGCGATGATGGTGCGTGCCATGCCGGTCAGCTCCAGCAGGGTGACGGTACTGGCCAGCGAGCTGGCCTTGAGCATCAGGATCACTTCGTTGCTGTAGGC
>CAZVDA010000281.1:0-2937 GCA_964625365.1 uncultured Thiopseudomonas sp.
ACGAGCAAGTGCCCTGGCTGGAGGGCTGCATCCGCATCAAGGTGATTCTTGAGCATTACAGCTATGCGCTAAGCCGCGAGCCGTTGTTCGGGGTGTTTCAGGAGGTGTTTGCCGCCACCGAGCATGTGCCGACGCATGAAGCCTGGAAAGCACTGGACAAGCTGGAGCGCCGCAAGCACGAAGCGGCCTTTGCCATGCTGGAAGAACAGCACCGCAACGACAGTCTTAAAGCCGCCAGTGCGCTGCTTGAGCAACTGGGCGGGCGCATCAGTGCCGCAGTGGCTGCGCCGGTGCAAAGCTGGTCGCCACAGTCGGCAGCAACGCCCGCTCCTACCCTTCACTAGTCCCTATGACTGCCTGCCGCTCGCTGCTGGCGGGCACGGGCTACAAATTCAATCATCCAGCCGCCCACTATCTGGCCGTCGTGCTCGTGCTGCAGGCTGTCCAGCCCGCGGGCGTAAAACTCCGGTGTATAAATGCCCTGCCTGATCTGCAGCAGGCTGCGTGAAAAGTCGTGGGTAAACTCGGGGTGGCCCTGAAAGCACAGGACGCGTCCGTCCAGCATAAAGGCAGCATTCGGACAAAAGTCACTGGACGCCAATAAATGGGCCTGTTCAGGCAGCCGGGTTACCTGGTCACGGTGACTGATCAGCATGTGCAGCCGTGACGGCTGCGCCAGGCCGTTGACCGGCATTTGCAGCATGCGGTAGCTGTGCACGCCCACGCCCCAGCCCTGCGCGGCCCGTTCGGTCAAACCGCCCAGCACCAGCGCCAGAATCTGGTGGCCAAAACACACGCCCAGCAGCACGTCGCCGGCACGATAACGGATCAGCAGGTATTCACGCAGGCGCACAATCCACGCATCGCTGCCAAAAGAGTCGGCCTTGCTGCCGGTGACCAGAAAAGCGTCATACAGGGCCGGATTGGCCGGATATTCGCCGCGTACCACATTGTAAATTTCGAAGCAGGCCGCCCTGCCCTGACTGCCCAGCAGGCGGATAAACATCTGGCCAAAGCTGTGAAAGTGCGGCTGCAACTGCGGGTGCATGTCATCGGCTTCCAGAATACAGATTCGTAGCGGCACGGCATTCTCCATCAAACACAACACATCAGAATGGGCGGTAACCAAAAAACCGGCCTGGGCAGACAGCACACAGACCGGTTCAAGATTAAGCGGCTAGTTTACGCCAGTTGCCGCTGTTGGCAACTGCGACAAATTACTCGCGGTAGCGGCGCAGTTTCAGCGGTTTGCCGCCGACGCGGGTGTCCTTGAGTTTGCCCAGCAGGCGCTCCAGCCCTTCTTCCGGCAGTTCGACCAGGCTGAAGGTTTCGCGGATCTGGATGCGGCCAATGGCGTCGCGGGCCAGACCGCCCTCGTTGAGGATGGCACCCAGCAGGTTGCGGGCGGCGACACCGTCACGGGTACCCAGCGCGGTACGGCAGCGCACGCGGTTTTGCTGGTCCACCAGCATCGACGGAGATGCCCTGTGTTCACGGCGCTCGCGGCTGCCACGTTCGGAGCGATCGCCACGCTCGCCACGTTCAGAACCACGGTTGCGTTCGGGACGGGCGGTGACTTCCTGCACTGGATATTCACGCTCGATACCGGATACGTCAAAGGCCATGCCTTCGGTCAGCTTGCCCAGCAGGGCCAGCGCCAGATCTTCGGGATGGCAATCCAGCGTGGTGGTCAGACGTTCCAGCAGGGATTTGTGCTGGCCGTTGGGGGCCTGCATGCGTGGTGTCAGATCGGCCTGCAGGTTGTTGATACGCGCCTGCAGTACGGCAGCGGCGTCGGGCAGCTGCACCTGGTCGATTTTCTGGCCGATAACGCGCTCGACCACGCTGAGCATACGGCGCTCACGCGGAGTAACCAGCAGCAGTGCCTTGCCGTCACGGCCGGCACGGCCAGTACGGCCAATGCGGTGTACATAGGATTCAGGATCGTAAGGCATGTCCACGTTGAGTACGTGGGTGATGCGTGGCACGTCCAGACCACGGGCCGCCACGTCGGTGGCAATCACGATGTCCAGACGGCCGTCTTTCAGTGATTCGATCACCTGTTCACGGTGGTTCTGGGCAATGTCGCCATTCAGCGCCGCCGCCTTGTAACCACGGGCCTGCAGCGCCGAGGTCAGATCCAGGGTTTCCTGCTTGGTGCGTACAAAGGCAATCAGGGCGTCAAAGTCTTCCACTTCCAGCACGCGCAGCACGACATTGGTCTTCTGGTCGGCGTGGACCATGATGTAGGCCTGCTCGATGCGCGATACGGTCTGGGTTTTGCTGGCGATTTTGACGTGTTGCGGCTCGCGCAGGTGCTGTTCGGCAATGGCGCGGATGGAGTGCGGCAGCGTAGCGGAAAACAGCACGCTCTGGCGTTCGACCGGCAGCGACTGGAAAATCAGTTCCAGATCGTCCATAAAGCCCAGCTTGAGCATTTCGTCGGCTTCGTCCAGTACCAGATAATTGACGCTGGACAGCAGCTCGCCGTTGCGCGACAGGTGATCGACCAGACGGCCCGGGGTGGCCACGATAACCTGGGCACCCTGACGCAGGGCACGCAGCTGCAGGCCCATGGGCGCTCCGCCATAAACGGCCACCACGCTCACGCTGGGCATTTCGCTGGCAAAGGTTTCAAAAGCTTCGGCCACCTGTAGCGCCAGCTCGCGGGTCGGTGCCAGTACCAGCACCTGCGGTTCGCGGCGCTGGGGGTCGATTTTGGACAGGATGGGCAGCGCAAAGGCAGCGGTTTTACCGGTACCGGTTTGCGCCTGACCGATCATGTCGTGACCGGCCATAATGATGGGGATGGCTTGCGCCTGAATGGGGGATGGTTCTTCGTAGCCTGCTTTAGTGATGGCGTGCAGAATCGGCGACGAAAGGCCGAGCGCAGCAAAGCTGCCGGTTTCCTGGGTCATGGTATGCCTCGTATGCATT
>CAZVDA010000282.1:0-2930 GCA_964625365.1 uncultured Thiopseudomonas sp.
TGCGGTAGAAGTATGGCTTGTTTGGTTTGTAAGTATCCCTTGTTTTAATTTTTATAGGAGGTGTCTTTGGAAGAGTTAAAGTTGATTTTGGTGCGTATCAAAAATGGAGAGCGCTCTTTTCGCCCCCAAAGAAATGACTCTGAAAGCCTTGATGAATTTCAGCAAATTGCTATGCGGATCATTCATGCAGATAAAAAAGGTTATATACAAGAAATGAAATTCTTAAAGGACTACACAACTACAGGAGGTAAAATAAAAAATATAGTGATCAGTGGTGGTTTGACTTTTGAAGGAGAACAGTTTTTGACAATGCCCGTAAAGATGGATTGTGATGCGTCACCGAAGGAAGATATTATTGAGATTAAGCCAAATATCGCAGGTGTGGGATTGAATGTTAATGCTCTATGTCGATATTTGCGAAAGATTAAAAATAAGGATAAATAGGTGATGTCTTACAAGCGAAGATCCGTGAACAATTAGGGTCAGAGTAACAACTTTGAGCATCAGCCGCAGCAATGCAGGATAAGCAAATCAGCCCAGCAGCGAAATCTGATTCACACTAGAAATTTGCCGCCCATCCCAGTTCATTTCATAGTGGCTGCTTAGCACAATGGATTGCACGGGGCTGGGGGGGAAATAGCAGGCAGTGGCTATTCCTTAAAAATCCCCTGCCAAGCCCTCTCGATCATTTCAATTTCATTCACTGTCAACTGGGCAAACTCCTTGTCTCTGGCACGCTTGGACAAGGTGCCATTACCGGACTGCAAAAAGCGCATCAGCAGATTCATCAAAGGTGAAGGCATATCTATGGTCTGGCTAATCAGGCTGACAAATTCATCGTGTTTTTCCAGATAGGCGATTTCTTCCGGCAGGGTTTTGTCCACGGTGGTGGCGATGCACTGGTATAAAAACTCGGCCTGCGCCGTAGCATCGAAATAGCGATACAAATCCAGTGTGTCATTGCTGACGGCTACGTTATTGCGCTCGGTCGGTACCCAGTCTATGCAGTCCAGCCTTGGCAATGAGTACGCTTGCAAGATTTGCCGGTAATCCTCGATGCGCTCCAGCAAAACGCTGGATACCGGAAAGCTGACTTTTTCCGGTACAAACCCTGTGGCGGCCAGTGCGTGATGAATCAGATAACGGTGCAGTCTGCCGTTGCCGTCTTCGTAGGGATGAATAAACACAAAGCCAAAGGCCAGAATGGTGGCAGTCAGAACGGGTGGAAAGTCTGATTCACTTAATAGTTGCCAGGTATCCAGCAGCCCCTGCATCAGTAGCGGTAAATCTTCGGCTTTGGCAGAAATGTGCTCCGGCATGGGCAGGCCGGTGCGGCGGTCATGCTGGCCAATAAAGCCGCCTTCTGTGCGCATTCCTGGTGTTACAAAACGGTCATCAGCAAGCACTGTGCGTTGCAGGTTTTCCAGATGCGCAAGACTCAGGGGCTGTTTACCGGCCTCACCCAAAATGCGCCCCCAGCGTTCAATACGGGTATGCGGCGGCTGCTCGCCTTCAATTACATAGGATGATTTGGAGTCTGCCAGTAGCAAAAATGCAGCAGCCCGTGCCAGAACGTCGGGATGGCACTGGCTGGCGATGGACTTTGCTTGTTGTGACAGGTCGCGCTCCAGCCATTTTTCCAGCTCGGTGGTGCGCTCAATCATTGGGCAGAAGTTCGGTACGCCAGGCAGATTGTTGTTAATGCGCTGGCGCTTGGTTTTGCGCACGGGGCCTGCAAATTGCAGTTTTTCATCGACAAGGGCGACGTAATTGCCGCTTTTGCAATCATCTAGCGGGAGCTGGCATTCCATCAGCCATTCATACAAAAACCAGATGCGCCGGCTGTAGGCGCTGGTGGGCTGCTCATTTACCCAGTCAGTGATTTCGTTGGGTTCCAGTTGTAGAAACAGGGGGCGAAGGATGTGCAGCTGAATGCCTTCGTATTTCAGCGCAAAGGTGAGCTGCCCGCGCAGGTCGTCGGCCGGTGCGTGACGCGGCGTTAGCACTGTGCAGTCCGGCTGGCGCTGCGTGCTGTGGGTGTTGCCTATGGCATAGGTTCTGGCAAGCCTGGGCACACGCAGGGCATAGCTCTGAATCAGGGCGGCATAGCCGGCAGGCGTAAGTGATGTAGAAAGCGGCATAATTATGAAATTCGATTATTCGGCGTGAAAAATGATTATATTGGTCGAATTCTGTGAAAAGCAATTACAAAATGCCAGGTTCATGCGAGTTATGACAAGCAGAACAGTCCGGCAGCGAAATCTGGTTCCCACTAGAAATTCGCCCGTTTCTATAGTCAGCGAATCATCTTGACCGTACCGGTTAACAGGTGCTATTAAGTGAGCTGTTTTGTTGTGGAGTCGATGATATGCAGGTCAAGTTTTCTGAAGATGTAGTTCCTCTTTCTGATCTGAAAATCAATCCGGGCAAGGTGGTCAACCGAACGCAGGATACGGGGCGTCCAATCTTGCTGACTAGTCGTGGCCGAGGAGTTGCGGTTGTTCAGGGGCTTGAGGATTTTGAGCAGGCCGCCGAGGAGCTGAAATTCGTCAAGGCGGTGGCTCGGGGGCTGTCCGATGTGCGTGAGGGCAACACTGTGTCTCTGGCTGAAGCCAGGCAAGCGTTGGGTCTCAGTTAAATGGAGCTGCGTCTGGCGCAGTCTGCGCTTGAGGATTTGCAAGCCATTCAGCAGTATTACCTTGAGCAAGGCGCTGAGCATATTGGCCAAGCCTATGTTGTGGCTATTCTTGAGCAGGCTGAAATGCTGGTGTCTCACCCAGATGCTGGCCGGATGGTTCCCGAGTTTGGTGTTAAGCACATTCGTGAACTGATCCATTCACCCTTTCGGGTTGTTTATCTGAGACAGAATGTCGAGGTTGTGCTGGTTCGGGTATGGCGCAGCGAGAGGACGTTGGAGCTTCCAGACAGTG
>CAZVDA010000283.1:0-2925 GCA_964625365.1 uncultured Thiopseudomonas sp.
GGCGAGTGATGCCGCCTTCCGGCAGTCCGGCCCGGGACAAGGCAGGACCGGGCTGTCGGCCATTTTATACCCACACAGATACGCCGCTGCAAAAGTGGCAGCAAGCCATAAAACATCCTACCCGCCAGGCCGCTCACAGCAGCCCGATCCAGCCACTGCGCTGGCAGTCACTCGTCACCTCTGCGACAATCCCGCCCCTTCACCAGCAACAAACGGGGCGCTCCATGACTTCTTCAGACTCCTGCAACAGCCATGCTTGAGCGGCTTTCACCCAAGGCAAACGGCCTGCTGGCCATCAACATTGCCGCCGTCATCTTTGGTACCGCTGCCCTCTACGGCAAGCTGGATGCCGCCCCTGTCTGGATCACCGCCATGCGTGCGGGCTTTGGTGCCCTGGCCCTGCTGGTGCTGGGCGGACTGTCACGCCAGCTGCTGCGCCTGCCGGCAAAGAGCTGGCTGCTGCTGGGCCTCAGTGGTGCGCTGCTGGGCTGTCACTGGCTGACATTTTTCATTTCGGTGCAGCTGTCCGGGGTCGCAGTAGCCACCCTGACCTTCGCTACCTTTCCACTGCTTACCGTCACAGTCGAAGCCATGGCCCAGCGCCGGATGCCCGGCCTGACCGAGCTGCTGGCCGCAGTGGCGATCATTCTGGCCGTGGCCCTGCTGCTGCAACCCGATAGCGGTGGCAACGAGAGTGTAGCCGGCACCCTGGCCGGTCTGGCCTCGGCGGTGGCCTATGCGTTTTTCTGGCGTGTCACTCAACACGTGCAGCAACCCTTGTCGCCGGCCAGCCTGTCACTGGTACAAAACAGCCTGGTATTCGTGCTGCTGCTCCCGGCCCTGTTCCATGCCACTCCGGTCCCGGCAGGCACCACCAGCTGGCTGGCACTGGGCGCGCTTGGTGTCGTCAATACTGCCGTGCTGTTGCTGCTCTATCTGTATGCGCTGCAGCGCATTTCGGCCAGCACCTGCAGCGGCTTCATCGCACTGGAGCCAGTCTATGCCATCAGCTTTGCCGCTCTGCTGTTCGGCGATCCGGTCACGCCCTGGATTCTGCTCAGCATGGTGCTCATCATAGGTGCCTCGCTGATCCTGCTGCGGCTGGAGCAAAAGCCGTAATAGCAGACCGGATTTTCACTGTTCCATCCGATTTATCGCCCCGGGTAAATGCCTTGGCCGCATCACGCTGATGCACCCGGCAATCTGCTATCATGCCCCTGTTTCACAGGCCTTTTGAGCCATCTTTTTACAGAGGCGACAGACCTAATCCGTGCGCAGGAATTTCCGTCATTTGCTATCCGCTTTGCTGGTGTTGCTGCTTGGCAGTTCCCTGCTACTGGCCGATGCCCCTGCACGCTGGAATTTCAAGCTCATCATGCAAAGGGCCGAGCTGCATTACGGCAAGTCGGCCCAGGCCAGCAAACGCATCGCCGACTGGCAGTATCTGCTACAGCGTTATGCCGATGCCAGCGAGCTGGACCAGCTCAAGGCGGTCAACCAGTTCTTCAACCTGCAGCTGCGCTTTCGTAATGACACTGAAATCTGGGGCATGGAAGACTACTGGGCGACACCGGTTGAAGCACTTTACAAAGGTGCTGCCGACTGTGAAGACTATGCCATTGCCAAGTATTTCAGCCTGCGTCAGCTGGGCGTTCCGATGGACAAATTACGCATCACCTACGTCAAGGCCCTGCATCTTGATCAGGCCCACATGGTCCTGACCTATTATCCCGAGCCAAGCGCCACACCACTGGTGCTGGACAACCTGATCGACGCCATCGAGCCCGCCAGTCAGCGTAGCGACCTGCGCCCGGTTTACGCCTTTAATGCCGAAGGCCTGTGGCTGCCCGGACGCGGCTCCGGCAAGCATATGGGCGACAGCAAACGCCTGTCCCGCTGGCAGGACCTGTTAAAAAAAATGCGCACCGAGGGCTTTACCGGCCATTGATAGGAGCCAAGCATGTCATTATTCAAACAGTTATTCATAGCGATTCTGATCCTGATGCTGAGCTACTTCATTGGCAGCGCGGTGGTCACCATGGAAAGCTCCCGCGAACAGCAGATCAGCCAGCTGCGCGCCCACGCCCAGGATGCCGCCACCGCACTGGGCCTGAGCCTGAGTGACCATGTTGACGATCCGGCCATGATGGAACTGATGGTCAGCTCGATTTTCGACAGCGGCTACTTTGACAGCATCCGCGTCGTGAAAGTACCCGAAGGCACGCGCATGTTCGAGCGCAGCGGCATTCCGGTACAGGCAAAAGCACCCGCCTGGTTTTCCCGCCTGGTCAGCCTACAGCCGGCCATGGGTGATGCCTATATCAGTGACGGCTGGCGACAGGCAGCCCGGGTAGAGGTTGTCAGCCATCCGGTGTTTGCCATCGACCGCATGTGGCAAGACATTCTGGGCAGCCTGTTCTGGCTGTCCGCCCTTGGCGGTATCAGCCTGCTGCTGGGCGCGCTGTTTCTCAGGCATCAGCTGCGCCCCCTGGATTATCTGGTGGAACAGTCCAATGCCATAGCCCGGCGCGAGTTCGTCAGTATCGCCAGCCTGCCGAAAACCCCCGAGTTTCGCCGTGTGGTCGGCGCCATGAACCAGATGGCCGAAAAGCTCAAGGCACTGTTTGCCGAAGAAGCCGCACGCAGCGAAAAACTGCATGCCGAAGCATACCGCGACCCCCTGACCGGACTGGCCAACCGGCGCCTGTTTGAACAGCAGCTGTGCAATCACCTGGGCGATGATGATGAAGCCGGCAGCGGCCATCTGCTGGTTTTGCAAATTGGCGATCTTGCCAGGTTCAACCAGAAGCTCGGGGGACAGCGGGCCGACGGACTGCTGATCGATATCGCCCGCCTTCTGCAAACCAGCCTGCCCAAACATTCCGTACTGGCCCGCACCCGTGGCGGCGAATTCAGCCTGATGGT
>CAZVDA010000284.1:0-2918 GCA_964625365.1 uncultured Thiopseudomonas sp.
AAGGGCAGCCGCTGTGCTGCCCTTTTTGTCATTGGCTGGATCATCATGCACAAGCCGTCGTTGATTGTTCTGATTATTCTTGCGTTGCTGCTGGCGGGCCTTCAGTACCGGTTGTGGCTGGGCGAGGGCGGTATGGCCGATGTCGGCCGTCTCAAGGCGCAGATTGCCGAACAGCGGGCCGAGAACGAGCGCCTGCAGGAGCGTAACCGGGTCATGGAGGCCGAAGTAATGGAGCTTAAACAGGGCATGGAAACGGTTGAAGAGCGCGCCCGTCACGAGCTGGGCATGCTCAAGCAGGGCGAAACCCTGTACCTGTTGATGGAGTAACCATGAAATTCTGGCTGATTGTTCCCGCTGCCGGTATTGGCGCACGCATGCAGGCGGGCCGGCCCAAACAGTATTTGCAGGTGGCCGGCAAAAGCATTCTTGAGCATACGCTGGCGGTTTTTCTGGATCATCCGCAACTGCAACGTATTGTTTTGCCGCTTTCGGCGGATGATGACGGGTGGCCACAGACCGCACTGGCGCAGGACGCACGCATCCTGCCGGTAATCGGCGGAGCGGAGCGTGCCGATTCGGTGCTGGCCGGATTGCGCGCCTTGCCAGCATTGGGTGCGGCAGCAGATGACTGGGTGCTGGTACATGACGCCGCACGCCCCTTGTTGCAGGCGGACGATTTGCAGTTGCTGCTCGACAGCCTGCAGGATGATCCGGTGGGCGGTCTGCTGGCCTGCCAGGCACGCGATACGCTGAAACTGGCGGACAGCCAGGGGCGCAGCCAGCGCACCCTGCCGCGAGAGCAGATCTGGCATGCCCTGACGCCGCAAATGTTCCGTTTGCAGCCGCTGCAGGCTGCGCTGTCGGCGGCGCTGGCGCAGGGCATTGCCATTACCGATGAGGCTTCAGCCATGGAGTGGGCCGGACACGCCCCCCGTCTGGTGGCGGGCCGCAGCGACAATATCAAGGTCACCCGTCCGGAAGACCTGGCACTGCTGGACGCCCTGCGCGGTACAGGCCAGTCCCATGCCTGAGCAGGGCACAGAACGGCTGAGCTGGGCGTTGATTCGCCGGCTGGCGCTGCAGCACAAACGCAAAATTGTGCTGGCCAACTTGCTGGCCGTACTGGCGACCCTGGCCAGCGTGCCCATTCCGCTGCTGTTGCCCCTGCTGGTGGACGAGATGCTGCTGGGGCAGCCGGGCAAGGCCATGCCGTTTCTGGGCCAGATCCTGCCGGCTGCCTGGCAGGTGCCGCTTGGCTTTATTGGTTGCTTATTGTTGGTCAGCCTGCTGCTGCGCAGTAGCTCGCTGATGTTCAACGTGCTGCAGGGCCGGCTGTTTACCGGCCTGGCCAAGGGCATTGTGTATCAGTTGCGGCTGCTGCTGCTGGGCCGGCTGGAGCGTATTGCCATGGCCGAGTACGAAAGCCTGGGCAGCGGCTCGGTGGCTGCCCACCTGATAACCGACCTCGATACCCTGGATGCCTTTATAGGCGAGACACTGAGCCGTTTTCTGGTGGCCCTGCTGACCCTGTGCGGCACCGCAACCATCCTGCTGTGGATGCACTGGCAACTGGCACTGTTTATCCTGCTGCTTAATCCACTGGTGGTGCTGGCGACCGTCAAACTGGGCAAGCGGGTCAAACACCTGAAAAAACAGGAAAACGACAGTACCGCACGCTTTACCCAGGCGCTGACCGAAACCCTGGATGCCATCCATGAGGTGCGGGCCGGCAGCCATCAGGGCTATTTCTTTGGCCGCCTGCGCCAGCGTGCCGCCGAGGCCCGCGACTTTGCCATTGCCAGCAAATGGAAAACCGAAGCCTCCATGCGCGCCAGCGGGCTGATGTTTCAGTTCGGCATTGACCTGTTTCGCGCTGCAGCCATGCTGACCGTGCTGTTTTCCGGTTTGTCCATTGGCCAGATGCTGGCGGTGTTCAGTTATCTCTGGTTCATGATTGGCCCGGTCGAGCAGCTGCTTAACCTGCAATATGCCCTGTACGGGGCCAATGGTGCCATGCAGCGCCTCAATCAGCTGCTGGCACGCAAGGACGAGCAGGACTGGCCGGAGCAGGAAAACCCCTTTGCGTCAGGCGGGGGCGTAGAACTGCAGGTGCGTAATCTGGAGTTTGCCTACCGTGACGAGCCGGTGCTCCGTGGCCTGAGCTTTACCGTTGCTGCCGGCGAAAAAGTTGCGCTGGTGGGCGTAAGCGGTGGCGGCAAGAGTACGCTGGTGCAGCTGCTGCTGGGGCTATACCGGCCCGCTGGCGGGCAGATCCTGTTTAACGGCGTGGAACTGGAGCGCATCGGGCTGAAACGGGTGCGCGAAAACCTGGCCGTGGTGCTGCAAAGTCCGGCGCTGTTCAATGCCAGTATTCGCGAAAATATCCTGCTGGGGCGCAGTGATGATGATTCGGCCTGCTGGCGGGCGCTGGAGGTGGCGCAGCTGGCGGACTATGTGCGCCAGTTGCCTGAGGGGCTGGATACGCGGGTCGGGCGTGCCGGTGTGCGACTGTCGGGCGGCCAGCGCCAGCGGCTGGCGATTGCACGCATGGTTTTGGCCGACCCTGCAGTGGTGATTCTGGATGAGGCCACGTCGGCGCTGGACAGCCGTACCGAGCAGGCCGTGCATGATGCGCTGCAGGCGTTTTTGCATAACCGCACCACATTAATCATTGCCCACCGGCTGAGTGCGGTGCGCCAGGCCGATCGCGTACTGGTGCTGGCCGACGGCGAGCTGGTCGAGCAGGGCGATCACCACAGTCTGCTGGCCGAAAAGGGCATCTACGCCGGCCTGTACGGGGGCTGACGCTGAACCGTGTTTTATTTGTGCGGGGCTGTTGACAAGGGACGCGCGGGTGCTTATCATGCGCCCCGTCCTGACGAGTTGGGGCTATAGCTCAGCTGGGAGAGCGCCTGCAT
>CAZVDA010000285.1:0-2917 GCA_964625365.1 uncultured Thiopseudomonas sp.
GCCTGGAGGTATGCCTGCAATAAAAGATAAGTTATCAAAAGAGGATATTAACAAAAAACGTCTTTATTTAGTTAAACTAGTAGTACATAAGGCTAAAATAAAAGACGGCTATATGCCTTTTATTAATGCGGAGCGTAAGTTTCGTTATCTATTTGATATAGTACGCAAAGGCGAACATGATATTGACTATAATTTGAAATTTTCAAATGATCCGTCTGAACAACAAAATGCAAGAATAAGAGATTGTTTGAAATCCCCTAGTATCTTGCTATTCTATGGATCGTTAGGCGGATTTTTAACCATCATTGTGTTATTAAAATATTTTGGGGTATGTTAATGGCTAGAAAAACATTTATTTCATACAAATATAGTGAAGCTCAACCGTTACGTGATGCTATTGTAAAGGCTATGGGCGATGATGCAACTTATTATAGAGGAGAGACGAGTGAATCTCCGAATTTGACTGATTATAAGACAGACGTGATTTCGACATCCAATGCAAACTTTAACGAAACCTCTTGATTTCTTCGAATAATGATGTGCGTAGACCATCTTTTGGCCTCGGTCTTTGATATCATCGGCGATACGGCGATAGCTATCGCTGATGCCGTGTTCTTGATCTCCGACAGCACGTTTATATTATATAAATTTTATATCGGACTAAAGTCCGATATAAAATTCAACTCAGCATGTTTTGAACGTGCGGTGCCGTGTTCCTGTTGTTTTCGGGCTTGAGAAGGATGAAAGATGGAGATCGGTGCCGCAACGGTGTACGAGAGCATCCCCGCAAGCAGCGCCATGGCCATGGCGGTCATGGAGAGTTCGGGGATCCGTGCTCTGATAGATTCGATAGTAGAACACAACGATCAGCGCAGGCTCTCCCCGGGCATGGCCGTCAAGGCGATGATCGGCCCGATCTTCGATTCGAGGAAGAAGATGCCGTTATCGGGTGTCCGCGGATTCTACAAAGGTGCGCCCGTCGACATGCTGTTCGGAAAGGATGTGACAGAATCCGGTCTGAACGACCATGCATTGGCCAGGAACCTGGACGATCTGTACGATGCGGGATTGGACGGAACGTTCTGGAAATGCTCGTCCATGATCAAACACAGGTACGGATTCGATTCCAAGGTCAGGCACATGGATTCGACCAACTATACGCTGTACGCACTCCCGTCCGAAAGGGACGGGGAGGCCGTCCCCGTCTTCGGCGGGAACGCCAAGGACGGAAGGAACGACCTCATCCAGTACAACGCTGCCACCGTCACAGACGGCGACCGTATCATAGAGTATGCAAAGGCGTACTCGGGCAACACCGCCGATCCGGTCATGGACCGCGATACGATAGGATTTCTGAGGGCGAACATCGATCCGAAAGAGAACACTCTGATAGCGGACTGCAAGCTCGTGAACACGGAACTGATCTCCGAACTTCTGAACATGGGCATGGGGTTTATATCAAAAGCGCCGTCATCGTTCTCCGACAAGATACGCGACGATATCGTGTACTCTGCCGTGAACGGCCGGATGGACGTTTCCGGTCTGGACGGTTATTCGGTGTACGACACCGAAGCCGACACCGTCTGCGGGAAGCTGAGGTTCATAGCATACCGCTCTCCGAAGGGAACGGCCAAGGAGATGGACTATCTGGAACGCCAGGGGAAGAAAGATGCGGAAAGACTGTTCAAACCGTTCGCCAAGAAGAGGTTCGCCTGCGAGAAAGATGCAATGATGACGTTCGATGAGACATTATCGAAGCACAAGGGCAGCGCGTACGTAATCGGCGGAACGCCGGTGGCGATAGAGGAGATCGTCCGCAGGGAGACCCGCGGACGCCCTCCGAAGGGTTCCGAGGCGCCCGGATCGAAAGTATCGTGGAAGATCGACATCTCCATGCGTTTTGACAGGGAACTCGCGGAGAACATCGCGAAAGCATACGATGTCTCGGTGATAGTGACGAACCTTCCGTTCGCAACGGAAGATGCGGAGAATGTGAGACACGGCGCTACGATCGATACGGTGCTGAAACTGTATCTCGACCAGTACAAGGTCGAGCACACGTATCGCCTGATGAAGTCGGGCATGGGCGTCGATTCCGTCTACGTGCATACTCCGTCGAGAGCGAACGCATTGCTGTTCGTGATATCGATCGCCACGTTGATATCGAGCATCATGGACGCGCTGATGCGGCGTAACGGCCATCCGCGTACGGTGAGGAAGATATGTTCCGATCTTCAGAACGCCGCGGTGATCTACGACCGTTGCAATGACAGACTGACCGTCGGCGGTCCGAACGGTTCCATGGACGACCTCTTCTTCTGTCTCGGCGTATTCGATACCGCCCCTTCTCTTTTGTTGGGTGTTGGCAACGGATGACGTCCCGAAGGGATGTCACCCGCATCGATGTCAGCGGATGCCATGCAGAGATCGCAGGCTCGATGTAAAGGTGTCGAAATCACGAATAAAATGATCTGATTACTTTAATCGAAAATTAGGTTATTCAAAGAATTTTTGTAATTTGATGTTGAAAATATATTATTAATTTTCGTTGCCGGTTATGTTGAATTTATTATCGTTTAAGCAGAGCCAACTTATCCTGCATTTGCAGTGATAAGTTGGCGGGCGTTTACATCAATATATTACGCGTACGTTTTAAGCCAAACCTAAAAGATAATGAACGTGTGACCCCGCTCCCATCATGCGGAGTATTATGAATATGTTTATTCGGATTTTTCAATCTCTGCGTCTGGTGCATTCTTACCGATGCTTTCGATACCGTTCAGGCAGGATGCTTTTGACTTGTATCCCTGTGATGCAGCGATGATCTCTCCATTCATGGCCTTGAGCCTGAACCTGAAATCACCTGCTTTGTCGTTGTATACCTCATATTTGGGGTGCGGCAATACCTGAAATCCAT
>CAZVDA010000286.1:0-2890 GCA_964625365.1 uncultured Thiopseudomonas sp.
GTCGCCCCCGACCGCCCCGGCCTGCTGGCGCGCATCGGCAAGGTGTTTATGGACTTTGGGCTGTCGCTGCTCAACGCCAAGATCATCACCCTGGGCGAACGCATCGAGGACGTATTCTTCATTGCCGGTGCCGACGGCTTGCCGCTGTCCGACCCGCAACTGTGCCAGCAACTGCAGGAAGCCCTCACCACCCAGCTTTCGCCGTCACTGGGTTAATTAAAATACGCATGAAAAAATCAAGGAGCCTGTAATGGACAACCCGCTTAACGTCATGACCTTCATCATCATCGCCAGCATGGCGGTACTCGTTTTCGGCTTCACCTGGCGCCACAAACCCTGGGGGCCCGTCATCATCCTGCTTGGCGTACTGAGCATGCTCAGTTCCATTGTGTACCGGATTGTGCTGGCACTGCCCTAGCCCGGCAGCCCATACATCCAGCAACCCTGACGAAATCGAAAAAGAGCTCAACCGCCATGCGGCTGACGGCACAAAAAAACCCGGCAGGTGCCGGGCTTGGGTCAAAGGCTAGCGGTGCATAGCGGTCATCAGTGGAGCTGGCATTTCATATGTAAGTTAGGTGTGTCACATCAAGCCTCCAGCGCCTGCATGACATTGACCGGATCATTCTTGAGTGCGGTCAGCAGTGCTCTGGCTGGGCCGGTCGGTTCGCGGCGGCCTTGCTCCCAGTTGCGCAGCGTTGCCAGCTCAATCCCGATACGGCGGGCAAAGCCTTGCTGGGTCAGGCCGGTGGCCTTGCGAATCTCCTTCACTGCCAGCGCATCCACATGAAACTCGCGTGAAGGGGCACGCTCGCCCTTGGTGATTTCATCCATCTGCTGCACGCTTTCCAGCAGCTCGTCGAAAAATGTACTCATGGCATTACCTCCAACACTCAATAATGTGCCTGAGCGCCTTGCGCTCGGACGCTGTCAGGTCGTCCTTTTCGTTTTTGGGGTAGATCATCAGCAGGGCAATCTGCGCCGCTGCCGTAAAGTGATAGTAGATAACCCGAGAGCCGCCACGCTTGCCGCGCCCGCTGGTGGCCACCCGAATTTTGCGCAGGCCTCCGGTGCCCTCAATCAGGTCGCCGGCCTCCGGATGCAGAGCCAGATAGCGCTGAAACTCGGCGTAGCTGTCATCATCCAGCAGCTCGAGCAGGCGTTTGGTAAATATGTGGGTTTCAATAAATATCATGGCTTCAATGGTACGCCAGCGGCGTATGTCCAGCAATCTGTTTATTGGGTTTTGCCACAACACAGCGCAGCACAAACCCCTTGCCCCACCCCCACCATCTGCCGCTATCGTTCGCCCGTCGCTGCACATTGTCAGCTAGGCTACACGCAGCCGAAGGAAGGGATGCGCAGGCTCTGCTGGGCCACAAGTCGAGCAAGATGACAGACCTGTACCGCGACGCGCGTGGTGCCGAATGGATCGAGGTGGCATAATGCGAACGTTTTGGGGCCATTTTGGGGAGAATTGGGGAGCCTTGCGCTCGCCTTTTACAATTAATGAATTACACGCTATACGGCATCAAAGCCTGCGACACCATGAAAAAAGCCCAGACCTGGCTAACCGAAAATAGCCATGCGTTTGATTTCCATGACTATAAAAAGTCCGGCATTGACCGGGCCTCGCTGGAGCGCTGGTGCAACGAGCACGGCTGGGAAGCCATCCTCAACAAACGCGGCACCACCTTCCGCAAGCTGGACGAAGCCGACAAGCAGGACCTGGACCAGGAAAAAGCCATCGCCCTGTTGCTGCAACACACCTCCATGATCAAGCGGCCGGTGCTGGATCTGGGCGAGCGTACGCTGATCGGCTTCAAGGCCGAAGATTACGCCGCCGCACTGGGCCAGTAACCCCGATGCGTTTCGACCTGCACTCGCCCTGGCGCCAGCACTTTCCCGGTCTGCTGCAACTGGCTGCCGACGGCCAGACCTGGCTGGACAGTGCCGCCACCGCGCAAAAACCGCACATTCTGCTGGATGCCCTGCAGCAGTGGTACAGCGGCGGCGTGGCCAATGTACACCGTGCCCAGCACCTGCCAGCCGAGCGGGCCACCGCCGCCTTTGAGCAGGCCCGCCAGACGCTGGCCCGCTGGCTCAATGCAGAGTCGGTCAACTCGGTGGTGTTTACCCGTGGCAGCACGGAAGGCATCAATCTGCTGGCCCACTCGCTGGCCGGCAGTTTTCAGCCCGGCGACGAAATTCTGGTCGGTGCCCACGAGCACCACGCCAACCTGCTGCCCTGGCAGCAACTGGCCAAGCACCAACAACTCAGCCTGCGCATCCTGCCGCTAACCGCTGATGGTGCTCTGGATCTGGAAGCCGGGCTTGAGTTGCTGGGACCACGCACCCGCCTGCTGGCCATCAGCCCGCTGTCCAATGTGCTGGGCCGTCTGCACGAGCTGACACCGCTGCTTGAGCGTGCCCGCCAGCTGGATGTGCTGACGGTGGTGGACGCCGCCCAGTACGCCGTGCACCGCCGGCCCGATGTGCAACAACTGGATGCGGATTTTCTGGTCTGCTCGGCGCACAAACTGTACGGCCCCGAAGGCATCGGCCTGCTCTATGCCCACCCCCGCCGCCACGCCCTGCTGCAGCCCTGGCAATGGGGCGGCGAAATGATTGACCACTGCGACTACCACAACGCCAGCGCCCGCCCGCTACCGCTGGGGCTGGAAGCCGGCACCCCCAACATCGGCGGTGTACTGGCCTTTGCTGCGGTGATTGACTGGCTGCACAGCCTCGACACTCAAGCCGTACAGGCCCATGAACAGGCGCTGCACCAGCAACTGCTACAAGGATTGCAGGCCCGTGGCATGCAGATACTGGGCAGCCCCGATACGGCGCTGGCCTGTTTTAACGCACCCGGCATCCACAGCGCCGA
>CAZVDA010000287.1:0-2858 GCA_964625365.1 uncultured Thiopseudomonas sp.
TCGGCCAGCCGAACCGCAACGTATCAGAAATGGCCATAAAACGCACATGGTTTTGCTCATCCGCCCGAAGCGTCCATTTCGCGGGCAAATGAGCGCAATTCTTCCGCCATCCGCCGTGTCAGCCGTTCGCGGCCGACCGCGTTCAAATGACTCAAGTCCAGCCAATCCAGTGGAGTTAATTCCAAATTCTGTTCG
This sequence comes from uncultured Thiopseudomonas sp., assembly GCA_964625365.1. Classification (GTDB taxonomy): domain Bacteria; phylum Pseudomonadota; class Gammaproteobacteria; order Pseudomonadales; family Pseudomonadaceae; genus Thiopseudomonas. The sequence continues at coordinate 196 of CAZVDA010000287.1, forward strand.
TCAACGGATACAAAACGATAGCTGCTCACCAGTGACAATTCTTCCAGATACTCGCGGATTTCCGCTTTGGCGCGCAGCCGATCCGGCGAATACAACGCGGGATTCACATCGCCTTCAAATATACACAGCGCAACACCTTTTGTTTCCAGCCGTCGCGCAAACTCTTCTAATCCATTTTTTTCTGCGACCGAAAATCGAATCCTGGCCTTGGCATTTTCCGCCAATTCGGCTGCCGGGTCTGGGCCGGAGGCCGCCAGCGTTTGCGCTTCGGGCTGGGCCCACATATGAAACGCTATTTGTCGGATAAAATCGCGCGCGCGCCACCATTCGGTACTGGCGGCAATGCTCACATCGCTCACTTGCCGCCAAAAATGCATTCGGGTTGTCCAGGGGATGCAATCGAGAACCCCCGGCAAACTGGCCCATGTGGAGTAGGGCCGCAACCATGCATAAGGGAAAGGGTCCTGATTGGTAAAATCGAATTCAGACAAGTACATCAAACAGGTATCATCCTTCTGAAAAGGCATAAATGGCTGCATGGCCAGCGCCTTCAGGGGCGACATCCCAAACATGGCTCGACGAATAACGGGGCAAGGCTGCAATTCTGAGCGCAATAATCCGATATCCACCCCATTAAGAACCTGACTGGAGCCCACCACAATAACGGACGGATCGTCGGTCGCACGACCGGCATTTTCTTCCAAGCGAACATAACAAACTTCGCGCATGAAATGTTGACTGGGCTCTATCCTTGGCTCTACGGCCAGCCAAAGGGCGGTCTGAACGGTGGGTTGACGCAACCCCCATTCCGCGGCACATAAAACCAGCAATACACAAAGTCCAGTCCACGCACGCGCCCGGCGAACCTTTAATCCGAGCCGCCACCCCGCCGGAATCAGCGAAAAAACAGCGGCCAGAATAGCGGAGCGCAGGGTACATATATCTTGCCAGTGAATAACCATCGGCTGGTTGGCCACCCAAGCCCAAAAAGGCCCGCCAAACAGCAAAGAAACCAACACGCCCAAAACGGGGAATAACCACCAGGCCTTACGCAAAATCATGCGCTCAATCTCAATAACTTGGAGGTGATTATTCATTTCTAAAACTGGAAATAGATAAAAGCGCCGCCGCCGGTGTTGCTCAACGCCAAAAACATCAAAATCATCAGACTCAACAAAGCCGTACGTGGAACCAGCGACAGCTCCATGGGGGCCGCCAAATTGTTGGTTTTCTCCTGCAAGAGTTGGACCAACCAGAGCGGCAAACAAAAGAGAATCATAGCGGCCAAGAGATTGGTCGCCGCCGGTGTCCATGAGAAATCAGTCAGAATTTGAGTCAGCATCACGCCCACTTGGCCCATGGACTTGGCCCGGAAGAACAACCACCCCAGGCATACGAGATGGAAGAACGCAATTCGTCGCACCCAGAGCCACCGGCCAGAGTCCGGCTTGCCCTTGAGAGAAAAATTCTCCGCCCACCAGTGATAGGCCACCAGCAAAGCGCCGTGAAAAGCGCCCCACGCCACAAACGTCCACGCCGCGCCATGCCACAGACCCCCAAGAAGCATCGTTAACGACAGATTGATATAGGTTCGGCGGCGTCCCCGGCGGTTGCCACCGAGTGAAATATACAGATAATCGCGCAGCCATGATGACAGGCTGATATGCCAGCGAGCCCAAAATTCCTTGGGGTTAACCGCAAAATACGGGTTGTTGAAGTTCAGCATCAACTCAACCCCCATCCAACGCGCCAAACCGCGAGCAATATTGCTGTAGCCAGCGAAATCACAGAATATTTGAAACGCGAAGGCGTACAGCGCCAATAGGCTCATGGCTCCCGTCGGCGTTGGCGAATCAAAAACGCCATCCACCAAAATCGCCAGGTTGTCGGCGATGACACACTTCTGAAACAGCCCCCAAAAGATTAGCCATGTGCCACTTTCAATACCGGCCCGCGTAACCTTGCGTGGATTTTCAATTTGAGGCAACAGATTGGACGCCCGCTCAATGGGTCCGGCCACGAGTTGCGGGAAAAAAGCGACAAACGTCGCAAAATCCAAAAAGCTTCGAGCCGGCCGAAGATGCCCACGATAAATGTCCAGCGCATAGGACATGGCCTGAAACGTATAGAAAGAAATCCCCACCGGCAGAATAATGTTTAGGTGGCGCGTAAACGTCGGCAGGCCGGCCCATTGCAACAGAACGACAAGATTATCCGCAAAAAAATTGAAATACTTAAAAAATCCCAAAATGGCCAAATTGCTTGTCATGCTGACAATCAGGGCCACTTTTCTGCGGCGCGGACGCTCTTTCGAAATATAGATTATTTTCCCGGCAACGTAATCAATGGCTGTTGACAGAAAGATGAGCGACAAAAACCGCCAATCCCACCAGCCATAAAAGAAATAACTGGCGACCAGCAAAAGCACATTCTGTTGCCGGTGAGGCAGCAGCCGATACAGGCTGTACACCACAACAAAAAACACTAAAAAAACTAATGAGTTAAAAACCATTCGCGCGGGTCGGTTAGGAATAAAACAGGCTAGGCATTTACGTGGAGAGTGGCTCCCCAATCAAGCTATTTATTGCCTTTTGCACATCCGCAACCCCCACGGCTTTCATGCAGGCGTGGTCGTGGCGGCAGGTTTCGCGGTAATCCCAGTA
>CAZVDA010000288.1:0-1140 GCA_964625365.1 uncultured Thiopseudomonas sp.
TGCCGCTGGTGTAGCGGTATTCGGTGCCGGGCGGAATCACCGGCTGCTCGCCGACTACGCCTTCGCCGCGCACCTCCTGGGTTTTGCCATCGCCATCGGTGATGATCCAGTGGCGGCTGAGCAGTTGTACCGGGCTGTCGCCCTGGTTGCGCACGCAAATGTCGTAGGCAAATACGAACTTGTTTTCGGAAGGCTCCGAGTGGTCGGCGATATAGCGGGTTTCGACCTGTACGCGGATCGGGTTGTCAGTCATGACTGTTCTCCGTCAAGGGTGCGGATGTCGGCCAGACGGTCGGCCAGTCGCACAAAGTCAGCGAGGGACAGTTGTTCGGGGCGCAGGCTGCCATCGACGCCGGCGGCTTCGATGTCGTCTGCACTTAACAGGGTTTTCAGTGTGTTGCGTACGGTTTTGCGGCGCTGGTTGAACGCTTCGCGCACCACACGGTCCAGTGCGCGGTAATCGCGTGCCGGGTGCGGCAGCTGTTCGTGTGGCACCAGCCGGACAATGGCCGAGTCCACCTTGGGCGGCGGGTTGAAAGCGCCTGGACCGACATTGAACAGGTGTTCCACCTTGCAGTGGTACTGCACCATGATCGACAGCCGGCCCCAGTCACCGCCGCCCGGGCCGGCGCACATGCGTTCGACCACTTCTTTTTGCAGCATAAAGTGCATGTCGCGGATCAGGACGGCCTGTTCCAGCAGGTGAAAGATCAGCGGCGTGGAAATGTTGTAGGGCAGGTTGCCGACCACCCGCAGGCTGCGCGGGGCAACCTCCAGCGTGGAGAAATCAAACTTGAGCGCATCGCCTTCATGCAGGCGGAAATTGGGCTTGAGGCCAAAGCGCAGTTTGAGCAGCGGGATCAGGTCCTTGTCCAGCTCGATCACGTCCAGTTGTGCGCCGCTGTCGACCAGCCCGCCGGTGAGGGCACCCTGGCCGGGGCCGATTTCAAGCAGGCGTTCGCCGGCTTTGGGGTGAATGGCACGCTGGATGCGGTCGATCACGCCGCCATCGTGCAGGAAGTTTTGTCCAAAGCGCTTTCGCGCCCGGTGTTGGTAAAGTTCGGCCATGCTCAGCTCCGGAAAATCAGCGGGCTAGTGTAGCAAAGCCAACTAAAGGGGTCAGGTACATTTAAATGTGGA
>CAZVDA010000288.1:1240-2854 GCA_964625365.1 uncultured Thiopseudomonas sp.
TGCACCTGCTGCAACAGGCGATTCCAGTGGCTGGCACGCTGGCGCTGCAGCGCCGACTGCACCAGCGGTTTGCGGTTGGCCGGCCAGATGCGGCTGGTGACCTGACTGACCGGCTGGCCCTGCTCAACCTTGCCGGCCAGATCGGCCAGTTGGCGAATTTCCCTTGCCACGGCCCAGAGTATGACCGGCATTTCGTTGCCTTCACTGCGCAGGCCATTGAGGATGCGCAGGCTGCGGGTGCGGTCGCCGCCGAGCATGGCGTCGGTCAGGGTAAAGATGTCGTAGCGGGCGCTGTCGGCAATCGACTGCTGCACGGTGTCCATATCCAGGTGCGTGGCGTCGGTGAGCAAAACCAGCTTTTCGATTTCCTGGTCGGCGGCCAGCAGGTTGCCCTCTACACGGTCGCTGATGAATTGCAGGACTTCCGGGTCGGCACTGAGGCCTTTTTGTTGCAGGCGCTGGCTCAGCCAGCCGGGTAGCTGGTCCGGGGTGATGACCGGCACCTGCACAAAACCGCAGGCGGGACTGTCCTGCAGGGCCTTGGCCCATTTGGTTTTCAGGGTGCTGCTGTCCAGGCGCGGTACGCTGATCAGCAGCAGGGTGTCTTCTGGCGGACGCTCTATGTACTCAAGCAGTATTTTTGCGCCGGCATCGCCGGGCTTACCCGATGGAATGTTCAGCTCAAGAATGCGCTTGTCGGCAAACAGTGACAGGCTGGCCCCTGCTTCACGCAGGCTGTTCCAGTCAAAACTGCGTTCGGCATGGAACACCTGGCGCTCGCTGAAGCCCTGATTGCGGCAGGCCTGACGGATGGTATCGCAGGCTTCTCGCTGCAGCAATGCATCGTCACTGCTGACCAGGTAGACCGGCAGCAGCTGCTTGTGCAGCTGGCCGGCCAGCTTTTCCGGGTAGAGGCGCATCAGTTGATCTGGAACATCTTTTCTTGTTGCAGCAGGCGCTGCTGTTCGCTGTCGCGGGCTGCCTTTTCGGCGTCCGCACGGGCTTGTGCCTTGTCGCGCAGCTGCTCAAGCTGTTCTGGCTTGAGTGCCTGCAGGCGCAGCAGCAGCTGGTTGACCAGCTCGCGGCGCATCTCTTCGCGTAGCAGGTTGTTTTCTTCGCTGGAGGCGGAGGCGTGGCTGTGGTTGAACGACATGACGCGCTGTACTTCGGCGTGTTCGCTGATCAGGGCCGGCAGGTTGCCCAGACGAATTTCATAGGGCACGCTGCTGATCAGCATGTTTTCGCCGGTGCGGGTGCCTGCAGTAAAGCTGACCTGGCGCTGGCTGTGCTCTTCGCGGCCCAGATGCAGGCTGTATTCGGCGGTGTCACTGAGTACAATGCCCTGGTTTTGCAGGCTTTCCTGCAGGCTTTTGGCCAGCGGTGCCAGGCTGTCGTCCGCCTTGAAGCGAAATTCCTTGATGGCAAAGTCAAAGCTGCCGGTGCCGCGCAGCTGGAAACCGCAAGCGCCCAGCAACAGGGCCAGAGACAGGGTGACAAGGTGAGCTAAACGCATGGTGTAGACCTTTATGGGGTTGGAGTGGAAGCATTGCGGCCCTGCTGGCTGCAGGGCCGCAGTGTACGTCAGTTGGCGACGATATTAACCAGTTTGCCGGG
>CAZVDA010000289.1:0-2836 GCA_964625365.1 uncultured Thiopseudomonas sp.
CGATCTTCAGCCGCCTATCCCTCCGGCGCTGCCGACGCTGGAATTCTTCCCAGGTGCCGGCCATTTCAGTTTTTTCCGCTTTTTTCAAATCCCCATTCCACGTTCCGCAGGCCGGGCGGTATTTCTGGCCCGGCGCGGCATAGGCTTTCTTCACAGACACGAATCTCTGTGCTACTTTTCACGAATGTCCGTGCTGCTTTCACAGACACGAAAGTCTGTGCTACCTTACGTTCAGTTTCTTGCCGTCGGTAGTGATGGTGACCGTGCCTTTTTGGTCGGTGCGGTAGACCTCCGTCCCCAACTTCTCCAGCCGTTCGACAGTATCAGCCGAGGGGTGGCCGAAGCGGTTGCCCTCTCCGACCGCGATCACCGCAATCCGGGGCCGGACGTAGCGGAGAAACTCCTGCGAGGAGGAGGTGGCCGATCCGTGGTGGCCGGCCTTCAATACCGTCGCCCTCAGCCCGAAACCCCATTTCCGGATCATCGCCTCTTCCGCTTCCCGCTCGGCGTCACCGGTCAGGAGGAAAGAAATCTCGCCATAGGTGAGCTTGAGCACCAGCGAGGAGTTGTTGGGGTTGTCGGACTCCTCCAGCGGACCCAGGACCCGGACCTCCACTTCCGGCCCCCAGTCGAGCAGGTCGCCGGGGCGGGGCTGGCGGTAGTCGATCTCCTCCCGGTCCCGGATCGCCCGGAGGAAATTGAGATAATCGTCGGAAGGATAGCGAGAGCCGGGGTCGAGGACCCCGCCGACCTCGATCATCAGGTTGGTAATGATAGTGATTGCCAAGGGCGGCAAAAAGAAGGGAGGAGAAAAAAGGGCCTAAAAGAGGAGGGAAATCGGGGATAACTTGAAAACCGATTCACCCGCAGTCGCCGCCGCGGTAGATATCATATACGCGCTGGCACTGGGAGACGCTTACCCCTTACGGGGACAGGGATGAGGACACCTGGAGGAGCGACAACATCGGAGCGGAGCGGAACCTTCGAAAATGGTGGTCGACCGGAAGAACTGGATGTTCTTTGGGAGCGACCGCGGAGGCCGGAGCGAGGCGATCCTGAGCAGTCTGATTGCTTACTGCAAAAGGAAAGGGGTTGAACCCTTTGCCTATCTGAGAGATATCTTCGGGCGGATCAGCCCCCACCCGGCCGTCCGCCGGGAAGAACTCCTCCTCGACCGGTGGAAGGAACTCCGCCCGTGGTAACTTCCTGATTTTTACCCACCCTTGTTTACCCCCGCCTTTCTCCATATGGTGGGGTGGATTCACCGGACGCTTACGGAATTTCCACCTCGACAGCTGGGATTGGTCATATCCGGGCCGCTCCCCGGAATATCCCCCAATGTAAAGTTTATTGCCCAAAAACCACTTAAAACCCGATTTTAACCCAAGAACCCGGGTCTAAAACCACACCATTTCAAGGCAGTGTCTAAATTGCTTTCCCCAGCGCTTCAAGGGCTTGCATAGGTCCGACCACCCTATTCAGCCGGGCGCTTATAAAAAAATTGCGACAAATTGAAGTGGTTATAATTATTCGGGTTAATCCCCCAAAGCGACTAAATATCTATACCTTTACCCGTGAATACTACTTCGGGGTTGAGCGGAAGCTGGTTGATGCTTTCCGGGTCCTTGTCATAGTCAACAATCCAGATGGCGGAACGTTTGGAACTGATCGTGCCGTTGGTGGAGATAATATCTCCAGGAGTGTTAATCTTGGCAACAACCCGAAATCCTGAAAGCATTGGCTTGATCTTTTCCAGCATTTCCGGATCGGAATTTTTCTCTCCCGGCTCGGCGGTTCGATCAGAATAAATAACATAATCGCCGTTTAAATTCTTTCTGAGCCTAATATCCTTGAAATCTGCCAGCTTGCGCAAGGAGCGAAAGTTATCAAAGGAGATATCGATATAAGCGTAGCTCCAACTATCCTTCTTCTCAATTTCCAATCTTCTTAATATCACGCCAAAATCCTGATACTTCTGATAAAATTCCCTGAGTTTCGCTTCGTCGAAAACAATATTAGATATACCTGACCTTCCTCCCTGTTCCCTTAGTTTTGCCTTGGATTTATCGATTTCGGCGATCATCTCCTCGGTCATCGCCTGCATTATACTCACCCTACCGGACCCATCAGCATTGAGGGTAATCTCCTGTTCTAACTTATAACATCCGGTTAATAATGAAATCGCTAAAATTAAGACAATCCATTTTTTCATTTCAATCCTCCTGGAATTGATCATAACTGCCCACATACCAATGCAATATTCAATGCCCTCATTAATCGCATTCAGGGCAATAAACACATTTCGTCTTGACCTCTACAGGAATATCCTCTCCGAAAGGATAATTTTCTTCATCTACCTTAGTCCCCCAAAACAACACTGTTACTGAAATAGTCAGTTTGGTATTTGCAACCGCGGTGGCTGAGTATTTAGACATCGAACCACCATCACCACAGGATGGTGAAGATACTTGCTGTCCGATGAGATCCGCAACCAATTCAGCATCTATCTCCACAGAACCTACTACCAACGGCAAACTAACTGAAGGAATATTAAGAGCGTCAGTACGAATTCCATCCGGTATTGTTATAGATGGACAGGTATTATTTATCACAAATTTGGCAGATCCTGTCATCTCGTAGTTCACTGGAATGTCAACTATTTTCCCAATGTGAGGTATTTCAACTGCTATTGATCCTTCGTCTGTCCACGATAGAGAAACAACCACCGTCTGCCCGGGCAGATGCGGAGGACACGGAGTCGGCGCAAGAGTTGGTTCCGGAGTTGGTTGCGGGGTTGGTTGCGGTGTTGGCGGCGGGGTGGGGATGGCAGCGGTTA
>CAZVDA010000290.1:0-2812 GCA_964625365.1 uncultured Thiopseudomonas sp.
TTGCGCAGGTTGAACACCACCCAGCGCAGGTCGTCGGCATACTGGATGCTTTCGGCGACCAGGCCATAGGCGCTGGCCGCCTCGTCACCGGACGGGTCGAAGTTGCCATGCCCGACCATCAGTGGCGCGTTCAGCTCGCTGATGCCGTATTGATAGAAATCACCGGTGGCAATGGGGCTGGTGCCTTTCAGGATATAGGGGTTGAGGCTGTCAAAGGTACCCAGCGCCATCAGGCGCAGGTGGCCGCCCTTGGGTGCGTCCGGATTGACCCAGTCGAAGTGGCTGAAGCTGGCGGGGTATTGCGGCTGGCCGAAGCGGGTAAAACCGTGACTCAGGGTAACCGCAGCCTGCCCCAGGCTGGCATGTAGCAAGGTGGCAATAACGAGAAAACGGAACAGATAAAGCAAAGGTGTTCTTCCGGAGCGCTGATGTAGATGACTGCCAAGTCTAACGTGAAATGCCAGTGCCTGCTGCGCTGGTGTACACATGTCTGGTTTGTCCGAATAAATTCGAACCTGCAGGTGAATTTGTTCGGGTAAATCTGGGCCTCCAGCAGCGGCCCGTCTTCGTCGTCACCGTGCTTGACGCGGTGATCTCCCTGACCTGTGCATCCTGATGGAGATCACCCGGTCGTTGCCGGGTGATGACGGAGATTCATGTCCTCTTCCTGACTGTGCTCATTCCTTCGCACATGATCCCACTTCTACCCGGCTCGTCCGGATAAATCCGGACCTACAAATGCAGCGTCAGTGTCTGGCCCGGTTTGAGCAGTTTGCTTTGCGAGGGATTCCAGCTTTGCAGCTGGCGCAGGCTGACTTTGTGGCGTTTGGCGATGGCCGACAATGTATCGCCGGAGCGCACCACATAGCTGGTGCTGCCGGGTTTGACCATCAGGGTCTGGCCGATCTTGAGCCGGTCATGCTGCAGCTTGTTCAGCTGGCGCAGCTCTTTCACGCTGGTACCATGGCGGGCGGCAATGGCACCCAGGGTATCGCCCTTGCGTACCTGATATTTGCTGGTTGCCGAGGGCTTGGCGCTGCTGGTCGTCTGCTGGGCAACCAAGGGAACAGCACCGCTCAGCTTGAGGTGCTGACCAATGCGCAGCTGACTGGTTTTCAACTGGTTCAGCTGGCGAATGTTGGCCACCGAGGTGCCGTGACGCTGGGCAATGGCCGACAGGGTATCTCCCGATTTCACCACATAAAGCTGCACTTGCAGCAGTTCGTCGGGCGACAGCTCGGCCAGCTTGCGCTCCAGCCGTCCGGCCTGCTGCGCCGGAACCAGCACATGCTGCGGTCCATCGAGAATGACCCCTTCCTTGAAGGCCGGGTTCAGCTCATGAATGTGTTCTGCGGGCACCTTGGCCAGCGAGGCGATACGCTTCAGGTCCAGCTGGTGCTCCAGTGGCACCCGGGCGAAATAGGGCTCATCAGGCACCTTGGGCAGACGTAGTGCATAGGCTTGCGGGCTGGCAACCAGCTGGGCCAGGCCGAGCAGTCTGGGCACATAGTCCTGCGCCTGCTTGGGCAGCTGCAGGTTCCAGTAGTCGGTAGGCAGGCCCAGCTGTTTGTTGCGCTTGATGGCACGGCTGACGGTACCTTCGCCGGCGTTGTAGGCGGCCAGCGTCAGCAGCCAGTCGCCGCGGAACATGTTATTCAGGTAGGCCAGGTAGTCCAGCGCCGCCTCGGTGGAGGCGGTAATGTCGCGGCGGCCGTCATACCAGTGGGTCTGCTTGAGCTTGAAAACACGGCCGGTTGAAGGAATGAACTGCCACAGACCGGCAGCATGGGAGCGGGAGTAAGCCAGCGGGTTATAGGCACTTTCGATGACCGGCAGCAGGGCCAGCTCAAGCGGCATCTCGCGGCTGTCGATGGCTTCGACAATGTAGTGAATGTACGGGGTGCTGCGTTTGGCAATGATTTCCAGCGAGCCGGTGCGGCTGGCGTACCAGAGGCGTTGCTGGTCGATGCGCGGGTTGTCCAGATCTTCGTCCAGCAGCTGGAAGCCGTGGCGGATGCGTTGCCAGATGTCGGTAATGGCCGGAGTGTCTTCATCACCGGCCTGTTGGCTGGTAGCTGTTGCCGGAGCACTGGCCGGCCGCTGTTTCAGGGCCTGCTCAGACCAGTCGGGGTTTGGCAGATCCAGCGGCGCGAGGCGCTCTTTCAGGGTTTGTTCATCCTGCATCGTGGTGCGCAGGCCTTGCTGCTGGCAGCCGGCAAATACCAGTGCAATGCAGGCCAGCAGCCCGCCGCAGAGTATCCGGGTGATCCGTCCTTGAAGACGGAAAGCTGTGTTAGGCATGGAATCGTTTGAGAAAATAAAATTCTGCAAATTTTATGGATGACAGGCAGGAGGGTCAAGCGAAGATACAAAGTAGCCGGATAAACTTGTCGCGGAGCAAGTCTGTTCCTACAGAAAAGCAGCTAATCCTTCGGTCGATACAGTGCACTGCCTGTGCGAAGGGGCTTGCCCCTGAGAAACACAACCGGGCTGCTAGCGAGCATGGAGTCTCACCGGTAGAAGCAGGACTGCTGTCGCGGGCAAGCCCGCTCCCACAAAATAGCAGCTAGTCCTTAACCTGTACATCCATCCTGATGGAGATCACCCGGTCGATGCCGGGTGATGACGGTGAGCGTATATGTGGATGCGTTTGCACACAGCTGCCTGTTACTACCTGACGTTGCCGGGCTTGTTCGAATAAATTCGAACCTACAGGTGCTGAGGAGCTTGCCCCTGAGAAACAAAACCGGGCTGCTAGTGAGCATGAAGCCTCACCGGTAGAAGCAGGACTGCTGTCGCGGGCAAGCCCGCT
>CAZVDA010000291.1:0-2796 GCA_964625365.1 uncultured Thiopseudomonas sp.
AACGTTTTGATTTTAAAGGATAAACCGCTCGCCTTCTTTGTTGTTAGTCAATGCTCGTGAATAAGGCGGGGTCCAGTAGCTGTTTTTAGGCAATAGAATGCCTAAAAAGCTCAACCTTCCTGTGCTATACACGAAGCTTGCCTGCTTCTGCCAAAGCGCCGCTCCAGCCGGTCGAAGAACAGATACACCGCAGGGGTGCTGTATAGCGTCAGCAACTGACTGAGCAACAGCCCGCCAACAATGGCCAGGCCCAGCGGTTGGCGTGTTTCGCTGCCTTCGGCCCCGCCGATCAGCAGCGGCAATGCGCCCAGGATGGCGGCCATGGTGGTCATCATGATGGGGCGAAAGCGCTGCACGGCGGCTTCGGCAATGGCCTGGCGGGGTGCCTTGCCTTCATCCCGTTGCAGGTGCAGGGCAAAGTCGATCATCAGGATGGCGTTTTTCTTGACGATGCCGATCAGCAAAAACAGCCCCAGCAGCGAGATCAGGCTGAACTGGCCGCCGGTCAGTTTGATGGCCAGCAGTGCACCCACACCGGCCGATGGCAGTGTGGACAGGATGGTCAGCGGGTGTACATAGCTCTCATAGAGTACGCCCAGCACCAGATAGACAATGGCAATCGCTACCAGCAGCATCATGCCCTGGCTGCCCTGGCTCTGGTTGAAGAAGCCGGCGGTGCCGCCCAGTTTGCCCTGCACTTCGGTGGGCAAGGCGATGCGGGCCATGGCGTATTCGATGGCAGCGGTGGCCTGATCCATACTGACGCCTTCGGCCAGCGCAAAGCCGATGCTTTCCACCGCAAACTGGCCGTCGTGCTGCACGCTGTCGTTTTGCAGGCTGTAGTCCCAGCGGGTAAAGGCCGACAGCGGAATCAGCTGGCCGTCATTGCCGATCACCTGGATTTGCTCCAGCACCCTGGGCGAGCCGACATGCTCGGGCGCCACTTCCAGCACCACGCTGTACTGGTTGAGGGTTTCGTAAATGGTGGATACCTGGCGCTGGCTAAAGGCGTTGTTGAGCAGCGCAGTGACCATCGCCATGTCCACGCCCAGCCGGGCCGCCTGGGCCCGGTCCACCTGCAAGGTCAGTTGCTGGGCGCCCCGCCCTTCACGGCCGTCAATATCGGTCAGTTCCGGCAGGGCCCGCAGGGCGTCCCGCACCCTGGGCTGCCATTCGCGCAAATCATCCAGCTCGCTGGCCAGCAGTACATATTCGTGCTGGGTGTTGCCGCCTTCACGGCCGCCCATCCACAGGTCCTGCTCGGGCATCAGGAACAGCCGCGAGCCGGGAATTTTCGGGATTTCCTTGCGCAGGCGGTTGACCACGTCTTGTGCGCCTTCACGTTCGGCTACCGGATTCAGGCGCACAATCAAAAAGGCGTTGCTGCCACCGCTGATAAAGCCGGCCACGCTTTGCACGTCCTTGTCTTTGAGCAGTGCCTGGCGGTACTGCTCCATTTTGGGCCACATGGTGTGGTAGGACAGGCCATCGTCGCCACGGATCATGCCCCGCAACTGGCCGGTATCCTGCTGGGGCATAAAGGTTTTTGGCACGGCAACAAACAGCCAGACGCTGGCACCGATGGTCAGCAGCAGGCCCAGCAACATCAGCCGCTGGTAATTGAGCGTCCAGGCCAGGCTGCGCCGATAGCCATTGAGCAGGCGGCCGCCCCAGCGCTGCAGCAACCGGGGAGCCGGCTGTTCGTCTTCGCTGCGCAGCCAGCGGGCGCACATCATCGGCGTCAGCGTGATCGACACCAGCAGCGATATCACAATGGCTACGGTGAGGGTAATGGAGAACTCCCGGAACAGCCGCTCGACAATGCCGCCCATAAACAGGATGGACACAAACACCACCACCAGCGACAGGTTCATCGACAGCAGGGTAAAGCCCACCTCTTTGGCACCCACCAGCGCCGCCTGCATCGGCTTGAGCCCCAGCCGGATATGGCGGGCGATGTTTTCCAGCACCACAATGGCGTCGTCCACCACCAGTCCGGTGGCGATAATCAGCGCCATCAGCGACATGTTGTTGAGCGAAAAGCCCATCAGGTACATGGCGGCAAAGCTGCCAATCAGCGACACCGGCACGGCAAAGGCCGGAATCACCGCCGCCCGCCAGTGCCCCAGAAACAGCAGCACCACCAGAATGACCAGTGCGGTGGCAATCAGCAGCGAGCGCTCGGCCTCTCGCAGGGTGGCGGTAATCACCGGCGAGCGGTCCATGGCTACCGACAGCTCGGTGGCGGCCGGCAGTACCGCCTTTAAGCCGGGAATTTCCTGTTTGATGCTGGCAATGGTTTCGATAATGTTGGCATTGGCCTGACGGTTGATCACCAGCAGCACGGCGCTCTGGTCGTTGAAAAAGCCGCTGTTATAGCGGTTCTCCACATCGTCCGACACCTGCGCCACGTCGCTCAGGCGCAAAATGGCGCCGTCTTTTTCACGGATAATCAGCGAGGCATAGTCACTGGCCTGATACAGCTGGTCGTTGGCCTGAATCTGCCAGTGACGGTTGCCCTGCTCCAGCTGCCCCTTGGGGCGCTGCTGGTTGGCGCTGGCGATGGTCTGGCGCACATCATCCAGCGCCACGCTGTAGTGTTCCAGCAGGCGTGGTTCCAGCTCGACCCGCACCGCCGGCAACGAAGCACCGCCAATCTGTACATCACCCACGCCCTGCACTTGCAGCAATTTTTGGCCGACAATCGACTCGGCCAGATCGTACAGCTCGCCACGGCTGACCACATCGCTGGTCAGCGCCAGCACCATGATCGGCGACTGGGTCGGGTTGACCTTG
>CAZVDA010000292.1:0-2746 GCA_964625365.1 uncultured Thiopseudomonas sp.
CTTGTTGTCGGCCTGCAGCGGAGTGATTTTCTTTTTTGCCTACAACTGGGATGCCCTGAGCCGCCTGCAGCGTTTTGCCCTGGCACAGACACTGGTGGTGCTGCCCTTGCTGGCGTTGTTGCGTTATCCGCTGCAGCACTGGATTGCCCAGAGTGCGCTGTTTGCCAGTGCACTGCTGTTGGGTGCCTTGCTGGCGCTGGTCGGGCAAATCTATCAGACCGGGGCGGATACCTTCGAACTGTTCCTCATCTGGGGCTTGTTGCTGGTGCCCTGGGCAATACTGGGACGGAGTCTGGCAGTTGCCGGCCTGATAGTGCTGCTGCTGAATGTGGCTCTGGTACTGGCTTGCCAGACGCTCACCCAGCTGAATCCTGATCTGCGTTTTGCCCTGTTGCTGGGCATGAACCTGCTGTTCTGGTTGCCGGTAGCGTGGCTGGACTGGTTCGGGAAGCGGCTGCTTTGGCACGTTGCCAACGCCGTACTGATATCAGTGTTGTTGATCATTGCAACCGGCTGGTCGTTGCTGGCGGTATTTGACAGCAGTGTCCGCATTCACCCCTGGCTGGGACATCTGGTCTGGCTGCTGCTTTTGGCATTGTTGCTGGTGCTTTATGCCTGGCGCAGTTTCCAGCGCTCGCTACTGGTGTTGCTGTTGCTGGCGCTACTGCTCAGGCTGTCATTCTGGGTGATTAGCCAAGCTGCGGACGCCAATATGTTTATGGTGTTTTTCCTGCAGGGCACGCTGGTGCTGCTGGTGGCACTGGGCGGCTATGCCTGGCTGAAACCGAAGGAGAAAAGCCATGAATGATGCACAACATCTTTGGCAGCAGCTTTCTGAACGGCAGATGGTCAGTGGCGAGTTGCCTTCCGTACTGCAGCAGCCCTGGTATCTGAGAGCTTTTCTGGCGGTGACGGCCTGGCTGGCGGCACAGTTTTTTGTACTGGCGGTGGTGGCGGTTCCCGGCAGCCTGCTGTTTTTCATGTCCTCCAGTGAGCTGCAGCAGTCGACGGGTGTGCTGGGAGTGATTGTGCTGGCACTGGCGGCCTGGATCAGCCGCTTGCAGCGTTCGGTGTTTGTGCACCAGCTGGGGGTGGCGGCAGCACTGACCGGCCAGGGGCTGGTGCTGGCATCGCTGGCGATGCAGCAGCTGCCGCTATCTTTCGAGCTGCTGGTGGCGCTGGTACAGATTCCGGTGTTTTTTCTGGTGCGGGACACCTTTGTACGCAGTCTCTGTGTGCCAATTTTCGTGATTGCCCTTGCCTATACGCTGGCAGGCTTTGCAGTCGCGCTTGAGCAGACGGTGCTGTTGCAGGCACTGTTGCCGTTGCTTCTGGCGGTGACCGGCTGGCTGTATCTGGCAGAGATGCGCCTGAGCCGCTGGCACCAATGGGTGCATCCGCTCAAGCGTGGACTGACCTTGTCGCTCTGGGCCTGGCTGGTGTTGCAGCATACCGAACTGCTGGCACTGGGCCGGGGCGGCCTGTGGACGCACAAGCCGCTGTTGCTGATACTGGTACTGGCCGGCTTTCTGGCCTGGCTGCTTGCGTGCAGACTGCGGCAGCCGAGTGAGCAGCTATACGGTCTGGCGCTGGGTGTGCTGGTGGGCTGGGCCGGCTGGTACATGCCTGGCGTGACGGTGGCGGTGCTGTTGCTGTCATTGGCCTGGCTGCAGGGGCAGCGTCTGTATTGGGGCGCAAATTTGGCGATATTGCTGGGCATGCTGCTGCTGTATTACTACGACCTGGAGCAGACCCTGCTGGTCAAGTCGATGATCCTGTCGGGACTGGCGGTGTTGCTGTTTGTGCTGCGTTTCTGGCTGCTGCGTCTGCCGGGGCCGGCCAAACCGGAAAAGGAGACTGCTGATGCGTAAGACAGGCATTGTTCTGGTTTTGCTGCTGTTGTTGGCAGGCATCAACTTTTCCATCTTCCGCACCGAGCAGGTGCTGGAAAACGGCCGGGAAGTGATCCTCGAGCTGGCGCCGGTTGACCCGCGCGCGCTGATGCAGGGTGATTACATGGCACTGCGCTTTGCGCTCGGCAACGAGGTACGCCAGGCGTTGTGGAAGCAACGGGATGCTGCCGAAGAACAAGCGGATGACAGCGGCATGCCGCCACTGACCGGCCGGGTACTGGTGGCTCCGGATGAGCAGGGCGTGGCCCGTTTTGTGGCGCTGGACAGTGGACAGCAGCCGGCACCAGGGCAGCTGCATCTTGAGTATCGCTTGCGCCATGGCAGCGTGCAGTTTGCCACCAATGCGTTTTTCTTCCAGGAAGGAACCGGTCAGCAGTATGAAGCGGCCCGTTACGGCTTGTTCCGGGTCAGTGAAAGCGGCCAGCCCTATCTGACCCACATGCTGAACGGTGAACTGGAAAAAATCGGCAAGACAAGGAACCTGACTGCAGGCGTCAAGAACTGAGGCGCTAACACAGCCGTCATTATCGGCCAGTTCTCGTCATTGCCGGACTTGATCCGGCAATCTCCCAGGTTGACGTGCTTTGCTGCAGATCACCCGGTTTTGATTTGGTGATCAAGTCCTGCTTTCTTCGGTCTGAAGGGGATTACCCGATCAAGTCGGGTAATGACCAAAGAGAGCAGAAGCGATCGGATGCAAATCAGCGCTGCGTATCAAACGCGCTGATTGACGATGCGTTGCACGCCTTCCTTGGTGCCCAGCAGCAGTACGTCAGCCGGGCGGGCGGCGAACAGGCCGTTGCAGACTACACCGACAATGGCGTTGAGCTGCT
>CAZVDA010000293.1:0-2737 GCA_964625365.1 uncultured Thiopseudomonas sp.
GCTAATCTTGCAGCTTCTTTAATTGCATTTAAGTAGCTAATATTGTTTGGATTTTTGTTTTTATAAGCTATATCAAAAGCAGTTCCATGATCAACACTTGTTCTTATTATTGGAAGATTTAGACTTATATTTATGCTTTCATCAAAATATAGAGCTTTTAGAGGTGCTAATCCTTGATCATGGTACATTGCTATAAAATATTTATACTCATCTCTAGCATTTTTACTAAAAATAGTATCTGGAACTTTTGGACCAAAAAAAATCTCTTTTTCTAAGAGCTTATTTGCTAAATTAATAGCTTTTATTATTTTCTTCTCTTCATCCCCTAAAACTCCATTATCACCTGCGTGTGGGTTTAGTGCTAATACTGCAACTTTTGAAGCTTTTGTACAAGAGTAAAAATCTTTTAAAAACTTTACAAGCTTTTTAGTTTTTACACTTTTTGCAACATCTTTTAAAGCAATATGCTCTGTAAAAAGAGCTACATACATAGAAGGACATCCAAGCATCATAATTGCATCTTTATTATAAAAATCTCTTAGTAAGTCTGTATGACCTTTATATTTTAATTTTGCTTTGCTCCAAGATTCTTTATTAATTGGAAGTGTACAAATAGCATCAACCTCTTTTATATTTGCTAAATTTATAGCATCCATAAAAGATAGATATGAGTATAAACCAGCTTTTTTACAATTTGTTGAAGGTTTAATAATAAAATCGCCAAATGTTTCAAATAGATTGAAATCTTCAGGAATTGAAATATTTAATAAATCTGATGCTTGGTCTAATAGCTCTTTATTTATACAATAAATAGGTTGGCAATATTTTTTTATCTCATCATGAGATTTTAATGCAATTTCAATTCCAATTCCATTTAAATCACCAATACTAATGGCAACTTTAGGTAGATTATTCAAAATTTATCTCTTAGTTTTTGAAATTAATTCTTTCATCTCAATAATTGCTGATGAAAGCCCTGTAAACACAGATCTAGCAACTATACTTTGACCAATATTTAGCTCACTTATTTCATTTATTGGAGTAATTAATTTTACATTTTGATAGTTTAAGCCGTGCCCTGCAGCTACCTTTAAATCTAGGTTTTTTGCAAAATTTGCAGCAATTTTAATATCTTCTAAACTTTTATCAAGCTTCTCTTTTAGCTCAATATTATTTAGTTCTAGCTCTTTTATGCTATGTTGTGTATTTTTTAAATTTGTATAAAGCATGGCATAAATATTTGCAAAACTTCCTGTATGAAGCTCAACCCAAGAAGCATCTAACATATTTGCAAGTTCAATTGATTTTTCATTTGGATCTATAAATAGTGAAACTTCAATATCATTCGCTTTTAATTTTTCAATAACAGCATCAATTTTATTAAAGTTTTTCTCTAAATCAAGTCCACCTTCTGTTGTAACTTCATCTCTATTTTCAGGAACTAAAGTTGCACGAAATGGTTTTAATTTGCAAACAATATCAATTATATCGCTATTTATTGAACACTCTAAATTTACAGGTAAACTTGATTGTTCAATTATAGCTTTTGCATCAAGGTCATGAATGTGTCTTCTATCTTCTCTTAAGTGAATTGTGATTTGATCAGCACCACTAAGTTTACAAACTCCAAGTGCATCAAGTGGATTTGGGTCATTTATTTTTCTAGCTTCTCTTAGTGTTGCTATATGATCTATATTTACTCCAAGTAACATTTTATTTCCTTTAGTTTTTTATGATAAATCTTTTAGAGTTGCTATATTTGCTGCTAGTTTATTTTGTACTTCTAAATACTCATCTTCATTTTTTGAACCAGCAACAACTCCAGCACCTGCTTGGAAAATTATTTTATCCTTTGTAAGAAGTGAAGTTCTTATAGTAATTGCACTATCCATATTTCCATCAAAACCAAAATAAGCAATACTTCCAGAGTAAAAGTTTCTTTTAATTCCTTCAAATTGTGCTATTAATTCCATAGCTTTTATTTTCGGTGCTCCTGTCATTGTTCCTGCTGTAAAAGTTGCCATAAATAGATCAAACATATCATATTTTTCATCTAAAACAGCCTCTACATCACTAACCATGTGCATAACATGAGAGTATCTTTCAATTCTCATAAGTTCAGTTACTTTAACACTTCCAGCACGAGCTACTCTTCCAACATCATTTCTTCCTAAATCAACAAGCATTAAATGTTCAGATCTCTCTTTTAAATCATTTAAAAGTTCATTTTCCATCTCTAAATCTTTTTGTAAAGTTGATCCTCTTTTTCTTGTACCTGCAATTGGTCGAAGAAGCATATGATTATCTACTAATCTAATCATAACTTCAGGACTGCTTCCAGCAATACTAAAATCTTCAAATTGAAGTAAAAAAAGATATGGACTTGGATTTTTACTTCTTAATGCTCTATAAAAACTTAAATGATCTACAACAGCACTTTGAATAAATCTATTTGAAATTAAAATTTGAAATATATCTCCACTTCTAATCATCTCTTTTGCATCTTCTACCATAGAAAAAAACTCTTCTTTTGAGTAGTTGAATTTTCCATCATCTAAAATAGTAGCTTTTTTCAAGGGTGTATAGTTATATGGTTTTAGAAGCTCTTTTTCTATAGCTTCAAGCTCATTTTTAAGCTTATCAACTGAAGTTAAAATAGTCAATTTTGAAGTTTTATGAGAGTAAGCAAGAATTATTTTTGGTCTAATTAAATCAAAATCGGCAATATCTAGTTGAT
>CAZVDA010000294.1:0-1639 GCA_964625365.1 uncultured Thiopseudomonas sp.
GGTACGGGCTGCCATCAAAAATTCCGGCTACGAGTTTCCCCTGCGTCGCATCACTGTGAACCTGGCGCCAGCAGCACTCAGAAAAGAGGGCACAGGTTATGATTTGCCCATTGCCCTGGGGATACTGGCTGCTGCGGGGCTGGTGCCCGCAGAAGCCCTGACCGACACCATGATCTGCGGTGAGTTGTCTTTGGATGGCGCAGTGAAAACGCTGCCGGGTGTGCTTCCCATGGTGCTGGCCGCTCGGGATTACGGATGCCGCCGGGTGTTGGTACCAGGTGGTAATGTGGAAGAGGCGGCCTTGGTTGGCGGTGTGAGTGTCCATGGGGTGGAGCGGCTCGAACAGGCACTGGATTTCCTTGCAGGTCGGGAGGAAATTACTCCAGAGCATACGGATATTGACGCAGTTTTTGCGGCAAACCAGCTGCTTGGGCCGGATTTTGCCGAGGTACACGGGCAGGAGGCGGTCAAGCGTGCCCTGGAAATAGCAGCGGCGGGCGGACACAATCTCCTTTTGTGTGGGGTGCCCGGCACCGGCAAAACTATGCTGGCCCGCCGCCTGCCTTCCATCCTGCCAGCCCTGACCCTGGACGAAGCCTACGAAACCAGCAGGGTGTATTCCTGTGCTGGGCTTTTGCCGGCAGATTCGCCTCTGGTAACCCGGCGGCCCTTTCGCTCTCCACACCACACGGTTTCCGATGCCGGACTCATTGGCGGTGGGCATGTGCCGCGGCCAGGAGAGGTATCCCTGGCCCATAATGGCGTACTTTTTTTGGACGAACTACCTGAGTTTAAAAAACAGGTGCTCGAAGTGCTGCGTCAGCCCCTGGAAGATGGGGCTGTCACCATTGCCCGCGCCAGCTCTTCTTTGCGTTTTCCAGCCCGCTTCATGCTGGTTGCAGCCATGAATCCTTGTCCCTGCGGCTATCTGGGCGATGTGGTGCGGCCATGCACCTGTAGTCCGCCGCAGGTGCAGCGCTACCGCAGCCGGCTTTCTGGGCCGCTTTTAGATCGCATAGACATGCATATCGAGGTGCCGCCGGTGCCGGTCAAGGAGTTGTTGGAGCGTCCTGCCGGTGAGGCTTCTAGCAGTATTCGCGACCGGGTACAGGCTGCCAGGCAGGTGCAGGCAGAACGATTTACCCGGCACCCGCATCTCTACTGCAATGCTCAGATGGGCACCAGGGAGGTCAGGCGCTATTGTCCGCTGGATACAGCCTGCGCCCGCCTGCTCGATCAGGCCATCAGCCGGCTTGGGCTCTCTGCCCGCGCCTATTACCGCATCGTAAAGATCGCCCGCACCATTGCCGATTTGGAGGGCGTGTCTACTCGCTTCCCTGTTTCTTCCTTAAAACAGCGGCATGTGGCCGAGGCCATCCAGTACCGCCGCATGCAGTATGAAGCGTGAGGTGCAGGGGCAAACAGCGATCTGCAGGACACGATGATGAAGAAGACGATCTACACTGCATTACAGAAGACTGTTGAACCTTTGTATCGGCTCTCACCGGAAAGCCGTCAGCTTGTTTTTCGCCTGACTGCCTTCATTCCTTTTGGCATTGTCTTGCTCTTGTTTGCAGTTCTGATCTGTGAACAGGTGAATCTTACCATGCATCGCCGCCTCCAGGAACCGGTTACCACC
>CAZVDA010000294.1:1692-2719 GCA_964625365.1 uncultured Thiopseudomonas sp.
TTATCGTAACGCTGCGGTGAAAATTGCCGAACAAGATATGGTGCAGGCAGTGAGTCTGGGGACTATTGATCCTCAAAATCCTGAACTGAACCGGGCCTTAAATAACATTCGTAAGGTATTGTATGCGGAGTTGGTTTTTGTGCAAGATACAAGGGGCAAGGTACTGTGCAGCTCATGGGATCCGGATGGACATAGACAGGTTGGCGCGGACTACTCCAGCCAACCCTACTTTAGCACCGCCATGGCAGGCGGATTGGGACAATACCCTGGGGTGGGTGATGTTTCGCAGATAAAGGGGCTGTATTTCAGTGCGCCGGTCTTCTCTACCACACACACCACACCCAGGGCTGTGGTTGTGGTGAAATGGTCCTATGATGGGCTCCGGCACATGCTCCTCTCCGTACAGAATGAGGTGCAGAGCCTTGTACTGTCGCCCGATGGTCAAGTGTTTGCCGCCACTGAGCAGAAATGGGAGGAACCCGGTGCCTGGCAAAGGGAGTTGGCCAATCTTGAGGTGGTTGGTGTTGGTGCCCAGGTAGGCGAAGTTCCAGGCCTGAGTCTTTCTTCTGTGCTGTTGCGGAGCGTGCTACAGCAGACGCCTGTGCAACAGGCCAGTTTTGATTGGCAGCAGCTGGACATGGATGGCTGGCACTTGGTGACCCTGAAGTCGGTGCATTATCCGTGGGCAGCGGTTCTGTTGAGCACAGCGCTGGTTGCAGCCCTGGGGTTATTGTTGGCTATCATTGCCTGGCACGACTATCAGGGGCAGAAAATGGCCAAAAAGCTCGCCAAACAGGAGGAAGCCGGCCGTACCGCCGAACTGGCCAGATTGGCTGCAGCCCGTGAGATCGAAACCATTTTCCGTACCAGTTTGGTGGGCATCGCCCTGATTCGTGGCAGGAGAATCGCCAATGTGAATGAGCGCCTGTGTGAGATGCTTGGTTATAGCCGCGAAGAATTGCTGGCAATCGAACTCCCCCAGTTGTTCTCCAGCTTTGGTGCCATGCGTCGTTTTATCCGTAGGCAT
>CAZVDA010000295.1:0-2712 GCA_964625365.1 uncultured Thiopseudomonas sp.
AGCCCCTGCAACTGGTCATCCAGTTGCCCGGAGTGGGGCAGGTGCAGATGTTCAATGCAGCTGGCACCGGCGGGGCGGGCAATGGCACGGATACTGGCGCAGGCCGTTTGAGGATGGCTTGCCGCCGATGCGCTGAGCAGCACCAGGTTGCGGCTGTAGCGGCCCAGCTCAAGGGCTTGTCCGACTACTGGATGCTGAAGCAGGCTGCCTTCGCTGAGGTCTGCAACCGGCATGCCTTCGGCAATGCCCAGCTGCATGCTCAGGGTCATGCCGCTGTCGGCGACCTCAATCTGTAATGAATGGGCAAACGCACGCAGCAGCTCGGCGGCGCACAGGGCATTGGCCAGACACTCTGCATCTTCCTGCTGGAACAGGATCAGGGTGGGGCCGGCCCCTAGCTCGATCCGTCTGCCCTGATACAGCCGGGCTACTTCGTCGAGTGCTTCGTGATAGTGCTGCAGCAGTTGTAGACGGCGGTTGTCGTCCAGCTCGTGTATGGCCTGGCCAAGGGTGAGCTCCACGGCCAGCACAGCACAGCTGTCGGGCAGGCAGGTCTGGGCTTCGGTCTCGGGCTCCGGCGGCGCGGAAAGTGTCGGCTCGTCCGTAACGGATTCCTGCAGAACCGGAGCAGGCTCCAGTACGGGCGTTTCTCCGGGCGGGTGAAAACTGTGTTCCAGAGTCCGTGCCAGCAGGCCGATTTCATCACCACGGTTCTGGTGAGGGGCCGCTCCGGTGGGGCGTTCCAGCCACTGTTGCAGTTCGACCAGTGGCTGGCTGACCGAGCGGGCTACGCGGGACAGCAGCATCACCGCCGCCAGCAGCAACAGCACGCCGATCAGGGCCAGCCCCTGCAGGTTGCCGTACAGTGGCTGTTGTAGCAGGCGTACATTGATGTTGATGTGCAGCTGGCCGGCGATAACCTGTTCGAAGGCGATGGTCCGGGTATAAAGGCTGTTGACGCGACCCTGGCGCGGACGCTGGCCGGCTTCGGCCAGGGTGCGGTTGTCCACGCTGTACAGTGCGGCATGGACCACATAGGGGTTGGCCACCAGCTCGCGCAATACGGCAGCCAGCGCCAGGTTGTCGCCCAGCGACAGCGGCGCGGCGACTTCGCGGGCGGCGTGGGTGCTTAGCGCGGTGCCCAGCGCGTCGGCCTGCTGCTGGATGGATGCATTGAACTGGCGCACGGTTAGTGCCAGCAGCACGGCGATGACGCCGGCAATCACCAGCAGGCACAGGCCAATGATGCGCTGGGTAATGCTGATGCCGGATACGGGGTGTGGAGCGGGCGCGGCCATACGACAGTCCTGGGACAAGGTGGAAAAGCGGGTGCGAAGTATAGCAAAGTCATGGCAGATACAGCAGGGCGGGCTGCACAAGCACCGGATTAAGGCTAGACTATGGCCCTGTTTTTCGGCATGGCGTTGCTGCCGTGCGCCTGCCACCGCCCTGGAGACTACAGCTTGCGTGAAATTGTCCTGATCAACATTACCGGTGAAGACCGTCCCGGCCTGACCGCCGCCATCATGGGCGCGCTGTCGCAAAGCGATGTCAATATCCTGGACATTGGCCAGGCGGTGATCCACGACACGCTGTCGTTCGGCATCCTGGTGGAGATTCCGGCCGGCGGCCAGTCTGCCGATGTGCTGAAAAATGTGCTGTTTACCGGCTACAAACTGGACCAGCAGGTGCGTTTTAGTCCGGTGTCCGAGCAGGAATACCAGACCTGGGTGGGCGGGCAGGGCAAGTCCCGCTATATCGTGACCCTGCTGACCCGCAAGGTGACCGCCGAGCAGCTGCAGCGGGTCAGTGCGATTACCGCCCGTTACGGGCTGAACATTGACCACATCGACCGCCTGTCGGGCCGCATGCCGCTGGATACGCCGGCGGATCAGGGCAAAGGCTGCATCGAATTTTCGGTGCGCGGCGAGCCGGATGATGTGGATGCGTTGCGGGCCGAGTTTCTCAGTGTCGCGCAGGAGCTGAGCGTGGATATCGCCTTCCAGCGCGATACCGTATTCCGCCGCAACCGCCGGCTGGCGGTGTTCGATATGGACTCTACCCTGATCGAGCATGAGGTGATCGACGAACTGGCGATTGCCGCCGGCGTGGGCGAACAGGTGGCCGCCATTACCGAGCGGGCGATGCAGGGCGAGCTGGATTTCCGTGCCAGCTTCCGCGAGCGTCTGGCGTTGCTGGAAGGGCTGGACGAGTCGGTATTGCAGGGCATTGCCCAGTCTTTGCGCCTGACCGAAGGGGCCGAGATGCTGTTTGCCGAGCTCAAGCGGCTGGGTTACAAAACCGCCATTCTGTCCGGCGGTTTTACCTACTTTGCCCGCTACCTGCAGGACAAGCTGGATATTGATTATGTCTACGCCAACGAGCTGGAAATTGTCGATGGCAAGCTGACCGGCCGCGCCATCGAGCCGATTGTCGATGCCCAGCGCAAGGCTGACCTGCTGCAGGAACTGGCCGAGCGTGAAGGGCTGTGTCTGGATCAGACCATTGCGGTTGGTGACGGGGCCAACGACCTGCCCATGCTGGGGCTGGCCGGGCTGGGGGTGGCCTTCCGCGCCAAACCGCTGGTCAAGAAAAGCGCCCGGCAGGCTATTTCCACTCTGGGGCTGGACGGCATTCTTTACCTGCTGGGCTATCGTGATCGCGACGGGCAGGTGTAATGGGGGTTTTGGCTTAGATTTTGGCTGTGGTGTG
>CAZVDA010000296.1:0-2710 GCA_964625365.1 uncultured Thiopseudomonas sp.
AATGACCAGCCAGCTGCAAAACCTGTTTTCCGGCATGCACAAGGACCGCAAGAAAGCCCGCAAAATGCGCGTGGCCGATGCCCTCAAGCAAATCCGTGACGAAGAGGCCGCCCGTCTGGTCAACGAAGAAGAACTCAAGGCCCGTGCGCTGGAGGCCGTCGAACAAAACGGCATCGTCTTCATTGACGAAATCGACAAAATCGCCAAGCGCGGCAACGTCGGCGGCGCGGATGTATCCCGCGAAGGCGTGCAGCGCGACCTGCTGCCGCTGATCGAAGGCTGCACCGTCAACACCAAACTGGGCATGGTCAAAACCGACCACATCCTGTTTATTGCCTCCGGCGCCTTCCACCTCAGCAAGCCCAGCGACCTGGTGCCCGAGCTGCAAGGCCGCCTGCCGATTCGCGTCGAACTCAAAGCCCTGACACCGGAAGACTTCCAGCGCATCCTCAGCGAACCACAGGCATCACTGACCGAACAGTACGTCGCCCTGCTGGGCACCGAAGGCCAGAGCATCCGCTTCACCGACGACGGCATCCAGCGCATCGCCGAAATTGCCTGGCAGGTCAACGAAAAAACCGAAAACATCGGCGCCCGCCGCCTGCACACCCTGCTAGAGCGCCTGCTGGAAGAGCTCTCCTTCAGCGCCGGCGAAAGCGGCACCGACAGCGTCGACATCAACGCCGCCTACGTCGATGAACACCTGGGCGAACTGGCCAAGGACGAAGACCTGTCACGCTACATCCTGTAACCCGGCCAACGTGCGGAATACACCCCGTCATTCCGCACGTAACGCCGTGGCGTCGCAGAACCCGGCCCGCCCACCGACATCACCGACAGCACTTGTCAGCACCCGACTTGATCGGGTGATCTTGCTCGAAACAATATTGCTTGCATAACTCAGTCATCGCGTTTTGCGTCAGCAAAACCGCAGACTCCAGCGATTTGGACCTGTGGCACATGGATGCTGCGACTGCACGCAGCATGACGCAAGCAACAGGGACTGACTATTAGGCCGCATCCTTGCTGCGTCGGGTTTGGTCACCACGCCCCGCCAGCAGCCCCTCAATCGAAATATCTTCATCCAGACACTCCCAATGAATGCCACACGGGCTGAGCTCATAATCAGCAAGCTGTTCGGCACTGGCATTTAGCAAACGCGGATACCAGGCCAGGGGCACCCCGATGATGCGTCCATCAGCCAGTTCCACCCAGAAACTATCTTCATCAAAACGGACATTTTTAGGCGAAATACTCATACCAAACCCTCTCTATCTGACTGCGATTGCTGGTGACCATTGTTAATAGCTTCCGTAGCGTTTTCGCATCAAAACCATCATTACTGGCCAGATGCACCTCTGGCTCCAGCCAAAACTTTGCTTCCGAGCCCGCCTTGAAAACATGAACATGGAGCGGCTCCAATGGGTCACCTTCGTTCGAGTAAAAAAAGAACCTAAAGCCGTCCATACGAAAAATTGTTGGCAATGTCGATCCCTCCAGCCCCATTATGTCTGCACCGCAGTATAGCGTAACTGTCATTCGCACAGCGCAACCACTGCTGTCAACCCGCACAAACACCCCATTCCTTGCCGAAGATAAAGGGGTCGGGTACATTTCACAGCCACCTACCGGCCTGCCCCAGTACCGTCCTCCCCAGCCACCACCCACAAGGAACACTCATGCCCCTGTCATGGAACGAAATCAAAAGCCGCGCCCTGGCCTTCAGCAAAGAATGGGAAAGCGAAGCCTCGGAAAACGCCGAAGCCAAAAGCTTCTGGGATGACTTTTTCCATATTTTCGGCATCAGCCGCCGCCGCGTAGCCAGCTTTGAACTGCCGGTCAAAAAGCTGGGCGACAAACAAGGCTTTATCGACTTGTTCTGGAAGGGCGTGCTGCTGGTGGAGCACAAATCGCGGGGCCGCGACCTCGACAAAGCCCACACTCAGGCGCTCGACTACTTCCCCGGCCTGAAAGAACACGAACTGCCACGCTATGTGCTGGTATCCGACTTTGCCCGCTTCCGCCTGCACGATCTGGAAGAAGACACCAGCCACGAGTTTGCACTGGCCGACCTGCACCAGAACATCCAGCTATTCGGCTTTATCGCCGGCTATCAGACGCACAAAATCCAGGAACAAGACCCGGTCAACATCGAAGCCGCCGAGCGCATGGGCAAGCTGCACGACCAGATGCGCGAAGTCGGCTACAGCGGCCACGCGCTGGAAGTCTATCTGGTACGCCTGCTGTTTTGCCTGTTCGCCGAAGATACCGGCATTTTCCAGCGTCAGCAGCTACAGGAATACATCGAACAGCGCACCCGCGAAGACGGCAGCGATCTGGCCCTGCACCTCAACGCCCTGTTTGAAACCCTCAACACCCCCGCCGGCAAACGCCTGAAAAACCTCGACGAACAACTGGCCGCCTTCCCCTACATCAACGGCAAACTCTTTGCCGAACTGCTGCCTACCGCCAGCTTCGACAGCGCCATGCGCCAAAGCCTGCTCGACTGCTGCGGGCTGGACTGGGGGCGTATCTCGCCGGCCATTTTCGGCTCGCTGTTCCAGTCCATCATGGACAAAACCGCCCGCCGCAACCTCGGCGCCCACTACACCAGCGAAGGCAACATCCTCAAGCTGATCAAGCCGCTGTTTCTGGACGAGCTCCGGGCCGAATTTGAACGCATCAAAACCAACGCCAAGCGCCTGCTGGA
>CAZVDA010000297.1:0-2695 GCA_964625365.1 uncultured Thiopseudomonas sp.
GTATTGCAGCCATCATAATCCTTGACTTTTAAAGTATCTTCATTACGGATATCCCAAATAACGGATGAAAGGCCATATCTTTGTGCTAATTCGTTAAGTCTTTCTGTCGTCGTAGATACATTGCTTGAATCTATGTCAATTGCATGAATGTAAGTTTGCAATTCATTTTTAAGCTGATTGAGATCAGAATCATTGTCAAGAAAAGCATCGATATACCTTTTTGCGATTTCCACTAGAAAAGCACCAGGGCCACAACTATTTTCCATGATATGTTTTTTCAAGATGTTATTGCCGTTATAATTGGCTGCATCTAATACATCACGGACTATTTCTTGGGGGGTGTAAACCTGGCCTAGCTCTTTGACTTTTCTTGACATTTAGAACCCTATCAGTTGTATCTATTTAACATACAATTATTTGATAATTCGTTTAGTATCCAAACAATGACGTGTAGTCACCCTTGTTGTATTTTTGTGTTTAGAATGATGGCTCGAATCTCATTTCAAGAGGTTGACCGCAGATCATACATCTCGAAAACGGATTTAGTTCATCATTCAAAGTTCCGCAATATTTGCAAACACATCCTATGAGATGTGAAAAGGAATATCAATATTTATTGAGGTCTAAAGGTCGAAACTTAACTGCCAATAATAATCCTGATGAATGAATCCTGGAGAAACGAATAAGTTTTAACACGGGTTAGTGGTCATATACGAAATCTTAGATTTTGATAACCTTCGTGTCAATTTTATTATTCTATGCTCACGCATTATCAAAGTTTTAACTCAGGTTATCTTAATCAAGTCGGCATACTTCCCCGTCCGAGCTTCGCTCGTCCGGGTCGTATGCTCTCCATTCCCGTTGCCTTCGCTGCGCTCGGCAACGCGAATGTCAAGGTTTCGACCACGTCCCCTCCGACGGAGCTCCGGGGCCGGGTCTCAACGCGTCGGTCGGCCTACGGCCACGCTTCGCGTGCGCCCGCCGCCATACGTGCCGTCCACACGTCGGCGCCCCTGCCCCAAGGGGCGACGGGGCTTCGCCGCCGCGTGGCCGTGCACGACCTATTGGGATGACAGCAAAGTTGCTGCCTAGAATCATCTGAAGTAACGTCTCAGGACCGGTATGAATTGGTGAGGGTAGAACTTCCTGGTAGCAGGAGTGACGATCTTATGTCTTCTGCCATACCCATCTTTGACATATGAGGTGCGTTGTCTCTTATCCTTTACTTTCATCTCGAATGCCTTGTTATGGCTGTAGAAGAATGAATACAATCCCTCGAAGAGATCTGAAAGAATAATCAATATGAAGTCTACCATTTCATCATACATGAACTCCAGGAATTGGAGGGTGTAGCTGAAGAGATTATGGATCAGCGTGGAGAAGAATATGCGGATGCGCATGGGGATCATGTTCCGGCATCTCCCTGTAAGGCCATGACCTGTCTGAATCTGGCGATGGCGACCTCTTCGTTGTAAGCTTGGATGAAGTTGTATTCCGCATCTGTGACCGTCCTTATGCGTTTCCAATCGGAGGGCTCTGAGGATTTCTTCTCCGGCAGGATGCCGATGCGGTCCTTGAATCCCTTGCCGAATGATATGTCCCTGGTGCGGAAGCATTTGTTCCCAAGATGTGTGAAGAGCATCGTGCGGAGGGACGGATCCTTGGCTGAGTTGATGTCATGCAGCTCAGAGACCTTGCTGCTACCGTCCTCGATGAGGCACTTGACCAGATATTTGAACGCATAGGCCACGGTATCCCTTCCAGACCTGGAATCGTCCTCCTTGACGATGCCCTCGAAATCGATGAACCCGTGCTTCCAGATGGGATTCATCTCGATGGCCTTGTGATAGTCCTTCTTGCTGAGCTTCCTTATATGGAGGCTCTTTCCAATCCTTGAAAGGATGCGAGGGTCGCAGATCCTCCAGGTGACCTTACCGTCCTTGCCGACATGGCGCTCGACCATGACGGGCTCGTCCAGGATGTAGATGCAGTGGGGTGCGGGATAACCTGATGACTGTGCTTCCTTGGCCGTGAGGGTACCGTGCTTCCCGAAGATCTTGCTGATGTTCGCATTGAGGTTGTTCATGACGTTGTACCTGTATTCGATGCCCTCGGTGGGAGTGGACCGCAATGCGGCCCAGGCCTCCTCCTTGGTGAACTGCGACCTGTCGAAATTGACCGTGACCAACAGCATCCTGGTCCATCTGCGGTTCCTGAACCCGTCTACCGGTACGTCGAATTCTTTACCATCCAACGCAGTCTTGATCTGATCCCTCTTCTTGGTCTTCCTAGTGGCGTAGACCTTGTTGCCTCTCTTGGCCGATAATGCATAGATGACCTCTCCTGTTTCAGTATTGAGAAATTTGTTGCGGTCCTCGGATTCGATCCAATCGAGGAATTCCGCCTGTAGCTGAGGGTCGTCCATCGACCGCTCGTATGAGAGGAGTTCCCTTATGAGCTCGTCATTGTCATGTGGCCATGCACCGCCTAGATTGACGCGGCGCTCTATGTGAGCTACCCTCAGAAGAACATCTTTAAGACGGGGTCTAACGACCTCGTTTTGAGCACCTTTACAAGTGGTACTCGTCAAATCAGAGCCCAAATTGGTACTCGTGATGAAATCAGGGGTGCTGGATAAGGATGGTCCCCACTCCCTGATTTGAACAGGGGACCTGCTGATTTCAGCGGCTGTATC
>CAZVDA010000298.1:0-2690 GCA_964625365.1 uncultured Thiopseudomonas sp.
AGTCCATAAACACCTTGCCGATGCGCGCCAGCAGGCCGGGGCGGTCGGGGGCGACTACTTCTACCACGGTAAAGGGCCGCTGGGCGTCGTTGTGGATGCTGACCAGCGGGGCAAAGTTGAAATGTTTGAGCTGGCGCGGGATGTGGCGCTGGATGATCTCCGGGTATTGTTCGGGACTGCGCAGCACGTCGCTCAGGCGTTGCTGGATGGCCTGGATGCGTTCGGGATCATTACCGATGCGCCCGCCGTCGGCTTCCAGCACGATATAGCTGTCGATGGTGAATTCGGCGCTGGAAGTGGTGATTTTTGCCTCGTGCACGCTGAGGTTGAGCTGCGCCATGGCCGCTGTGGTGGCGGCAAAGAAGTCCTGGCGGTTGGGCGCGTAGGTGAAAATCTGGGTGCCGCCGGCAAAGCCGCGCTGGCTGGTTTCGCGCACCCGCACCAGCGGTTCAGTACTGTCGCCGTGTTCCAGCAGGGCGGCGGTGTGCCAGGCGATGTCGCCGGCGCTGTGGCGCAAGAAGTAGTCGTCGCCCAGGCTGGCCCAGATTTTTTGCACGGCCGCATTGCAGGCACCGTCACTGCACAACCAGCTCAGGGCGGTGGCCTGGCGGGTTTCCAGCAGCTCTTCACGCTCCAGCGGATTGGTCAGGCCACGGCGCAGGGCACGGCGGGTTTCGCTGTACAGCTGGCGCAGCAGCTGGGCACGCCAGGAGTTCCACAGTTTTGGGTTGGTGGCGTTGATATCGGCCACGGTCAGCACATACAGGTAATCCAGCCGCATCTGGTCGCCGACCTGTAGGGCAAAGTTATGGATTTCCTCGGGATCGGACAAATCCTTGCGCTGGGCAGTGGTGGACATGATCAGGTGGTTGCGCACCAGCCACACCAGCAGGCGGCGGTCTTCGGAGGCCAGCTGATGACGGCGGGCAAAGGCGTCGGCGTCGTCGGCCCCCAGCTCCGAGTGGTCACCGCCCCGGCCCTTGGCAATGTCGTGATACAACCCTGCCATATACAGCACTTCGGGGCGCGGCAGGCGGGCGATGATGGCACCGGCCAGCGCAAATTTTTCGGCAAAGTCGGGGTGGCGCAGCTTGCGCAGGTGCTTGACCAGATTCAGGGTGTGGGCGTCCACCGTATAGATGTGGAACAGGTCATGCTGCATCTGGCCGATGATCTGGCCAAATTCGGGCAGATAGCGGCCCAGAATGCCGTACTTGTTCATCCGCCGCAGGTTCATGTGCACGCCTTCGGCGCAGCTGAACAGCTCGACAAACAGGCGGGTATTGTCGGGGTTCTGGCGGAAATCGTCGTCGATCAGGTGGCGATGGTCACGCAACAGGCGGATGGTCTCCGAACGCACGCCCTTCAGTTGCGGGTGCTGGGCCATCAGCACAAAGACTTCCAGAATGGCCGAAGGCGTGTCGCTGAACACATAGGGCTGGCAGTGTTCCAGATAGCCGTCGCGGATGCGGAAACGCTCGTTGATGCGCTGCGGCGGCTGCAGGCTGGGGCTGCGCACAATCTGTTCTTCAAACACCTGGCGGATCAGGTCGCCCAGCTCGGAAATGCCCATCACCGTGCGGTAATACTGCTGCATGAAGCCTTCGATATTGGCCTTGACCTCGTCGCCTTCAAAGCCGAACAGGGCGGCGACCTTGGCCTGATATTCCAGCAGCAGACGTTCTTCACTACGGCCAGCCAGCATGTGCAGCGCATAGCGCACCCGCCACAAAAAGGCGCGGGCACGGGCCAGTAGCTGGTATTCGCCCTCGGTCAGAAACCCCGGTGCCTGCAGGCTGGCCAGGGTTTGCATGCCAAACCGGCGACGGGCAATCCACAAAATGGTTTGCAGGTCGCGCAGGCCGCCAGGCGAGTTTTTGACGTTGGGTTCGAGGTTGTATTCGGTGTCGTTGAATTTTTCGTGGCGCAATCTTTGCTCTTCGCACTTGCCCAGAAAAAACTCGCGGCTGTCCCACATGTGCAGGGGGCCGATTGCAGCCTCCAGCTGCAGGAACAGTGCGCGGTTGCCCAGTACCAGCCGGCTTTCCAGCAGGTTGGTGATTACGGTCAGGTCGTTGGCGGCTTCTTCGCGGCACTCGTCCAGCGTGCGCACGCTATGGCCGATTTCCAGCCCCAGATCCCACAGAAAGGTGACGAACTGGCTGATCACCGATGCCAGCGCCGGGTTGGGCTCCTGCTGCATCAGGATCAGGATGTCGATATCGGAATGGGGGTGCAGCTCGCCACGGCCATAACCGCCCACCGCCACCAGTGCCACCGGCAGGCTGTGGTTTTCCAGCCCGTAATGCATCCAGGCCTGGCCCAGCAGCTGGTCGATCAGCGCGGTGCGCGCCTGAACCAGTTCTTCAATGTCGTGCCCGTCCAGAAAGCGCGAGTCCAGCACCAGTCGTGCATGTTCCAGTGCCTGGCGAAACAGCTGCCAGGGTTGCGGATGGCTGGCCAGACTCTGGCTGAAGGTAGCGCTGTCAAACAGTTCCAGATCATCGGACATGAGCTAATCAGTGACCTACAGCAGGGAAGGATTCGTCATTGCGCAGGGTGAAAATCTCGTAGCCGCTGGCGGTGACCACCAGCGTGTGTTCCCATTGCGCCGACAGCTTGCGGTCTTTGGTGATGGCGGTCCAGCCGTCGCCCAGCACGCGGGTTTCCTTGCGGCCCAGGTTGATCAT
>CAZVDA010000299.1:0-2686 GCA_964625365.1 uncultured Thiopseudomonas sp.
GCATGAAGCTGAATGGAAAAGAATTATTTAACATCATATCGCATAATAGAGGGCCAATAGTGCAGTTTTACGACCCATATCTGAATGAACGAGTAGGTGTAATTTCAACCATAGATGACAGCGCTGGGCAAGGATTACGCATACAAGCAGTATCTGACGTAGCTTCTGGTGGTACTTTTTGGAGGGACATACATCTTGATGGCCGGCAAATAGTTATAACTCCTACAGGGGGATTTAACGTTGAAGCAGAGAGTACAATTTTGTTGAGTTCTCCCTATCAAATTACGTTAGCTGGAGATACCCATGTTTCTGGCACTTTAACGGCGATTGATAAACATAATGCAGAACCAACCGAATCATACGGCATTGTGAAATTAACTGTCCGCGAGAGTCCAGAACATAAGTACATTGACGAAGATACAGGCGTACTCGTTAATGGTGAGTGCCGAGTCGATATTGACCCTATATTCCTTCAGTGCATTGAAATGAATACTCCTGAAACGCGGTGGGGAATACATGTCACTCCTTATGCAGATGTAAAGATATATGTAGCAGAAATTGGTGATAGTTATTTTGTCGTGAAGGAGTGTGATAGAGGTACATCAACTGGAGTCGAATTTATGTGGACACTATCAGCCACTCGGAAAAATTACAAAATGATTAGATATGTTTAAACTGGGGGGGGATTTTTATGACAAAAGAAGAAATTCTTAAAAGAATATCTATCGAAGATGCGAGAATAGTTGTAGCGGACCGAAATATTGAGGGATTGATAATTCAACGAGGGAAGAGCCAGGACGAAATATCCCGGCTCTATGCGTTACTTGAGAATTTGCCTAATGAGGAAACAGAAGCCGGGGATTAATCCCCTGGATGTTCAACCGGGATTTTGACAATTGCCTGTTTGGTTGTTTCGTCCCAGTCAACCTGTGCACCTAATGCTTCTGCTACCCAGCGGGCGGGTAAGAACGTGCGGTCGTTGGTGATTTCGGGGGCTACATCCATTTTAACAGGCTTTTTGTCAACATACATCACGGGACTACCAATGATAAGAGATATGTTCGTATCCTCTTTAGATATGCCGACTTTGCGGGCATCGCCGTCCCATGTAACGTCATCTTCTGCTACTCCTAGCGAGTAGGCGAGGTAACGGACAGGGACATAGGTACGATCCTCCTTGATGTATGGAGCCACATCCATAGTCTGGACAGTTGGCGCGATTGATTCTTCTTTGTCTGTGGTAGTGCTAGGAGCAACGGTATAAGTCTTTTCGTCGATAGCAAAGGTAGTCACTTGGAACGATTCTATGGGGTCTGTGCCTATTTCTTCCGGTGAGTACGGTTCAATCCATGATGATCCGTCTGAGACTTTATCGCTACCACTTCCTCCGTCACCTGATGGGGGTGAATATGGTTCATTGTTTAAGCAATCGGGGACGCCTGTTAAAAGAGCATACATGGCTTGGTTTTTGTACTGACCATAAACATAGGCACTTACTGTCAAATCAGTATCGTATGATTCGATACTGATTGCTAGGTCGGTTTCTTGGAGACGGTACTGATTGGTTAACTCAAATACAAAATGAGTTAACTTGGCAACGCATGGCCACGGGGGCTGTTTTAATAGATCGGTGTAAGTGTTGACAGTCTTGTTTTCATATACTGAGTCGTAGACTGTAGCTACTACCGTTCCTTGGCTCTCAATAAACGACAGGTCAATAATAGCTTGAGTGATTAGGTCGTTGCTCATCTTGCCGCTTGCGCGAAGTTTTTTTACTTCATCAGCAAACGGTCGCGGATCATATGCCGCAGCACTCCCCACAACACCGAACATCAATACAACCGCCAGCAACATGGCGATAAACTTACGCATTAATAATCCCTCCCTTTCTTTTCATCATACCCATAAATGGGAGTGATTAACAAGGGGCTTGTCAGACTCTTTTTATTTTGGGGAGCGAACAGGCACCCGCCACCAGGGGATGACGGGCCGGTGGGATTAGCACCGTTGCCTGCAAGAAATATTCTAACACAGTTTTTTAACCAGGGGGTGATGATTGTATTGGAAAACAAAAACCAGAATCAAGATTGGTACAGCAATAAAGATCTGTACGAAATGATGGTTGATTTAAGCAAAGGACTAGAAGCAACTAATGCAGAACTTGCTAAGACACAAACAATGATTAGAGATTACAACGGTTTACGGGAGCGCATCGATAAATGTGAGCAACAAATAAGCTTATCCGCAGGCCAAGGAAAGGGCAGTAAGGAAATGTGGGGCTATGTGGTCGGCGGTATTGGTTTACTACTCGCTTTGATCAGTTATGCAACAAGGTAAAATCATAAACAAGTTATCAAAGAAAACAGTAGGAGGTGACTAAAAATGTTGATAGGAATAGACCCTGGTCATGGTGGCCAAGATCCAGGTGCGGTAGGTACTACGGGGCTATATGAAAAAGACATAACTCTTGCTATTGCTCTTGAGCTATGCAGATTACTAAACTTGCCAGGCTTTGAAACTTATTTAGTTCGCCCAGACAACCGTACTATGGGACTTCTCACCCGGACAGCACTCATAAATAACATGAATTGTGATTTAGTTATATCAATACACATTAATTCCAGCACCCGCCAGGAGGCAAATTATATTAGCACGTTTATCCAAGCACCGGGCGGCGAAGCTGAGA
>CAZVDA010000300.1:0-2666 GCA_964625365.1 uncultured Thiopseudomonas sp.
CCGCAGCCAGGCCGCGCTGTACCAGAAACTCAAAGAAAGAATGACTGCTGCCAGCACCGGCAGCAGCCAGCGGGTCGGGCTGGTCATGGAACACTCTCGGGCAAGGATTAGCCAGCAATACGCCAGCTTTGTGCCGATTTTAGCAGATAGCAGAAGCCTTTAATCCACTGGCGCGGACGGCTGTGCATGGCAAAGGGTAGTGTACGACGCCCACCCTCTGGATTCCGCGACTGCGCTTCGCTACGCGCGGAATGACGGGATCGCTGTCTCCCAGCATGGAATGACGTAACCCTTGTCATCCTGCACGCAGCGCAGCGTAGTTGCAGGATCCACGCGGCTGGACTGCGCGCCCCCACTGCGTTACGCGGCGTGGTGCGCGGAGTGACGAAAGCCGCTCAGCGCTGGCAAATGCCGCAATACACGCTGGAGCGCTGGCCCAGCTTTATTTCGCGCAGCTCGGTGCCGCATTTGGGGCAGGGCTGGCCGGCACGGCCATAGACCATCAGCTCCTGCTGGAAGTAACCCGGCTTGCCGTCACCGCCAACAAAATCCTTGAGTGTAGTGCCGCCCTGCTCGATGGCGCGGGCCAGTACCTGTTTGATCTCGTCCACCAGCAGCGCCAGTTTGGCCTGGCTGACCTTGCCGGCCGGCTTGCGCGGATCAATGCCGGCAGCAAACAGCGCCTCGCTGGCGTAGATATTGCCCACGCCGACCACTACGGCGTTGTCCATGATAAACGGCTTGATGGCCACCTGCCGGCCCTTGGCCCGGGCCTGTAGGGCAGCAGCATTGAAATCATCGCTCAGGGGTTCCGGCCCCAGTTTTTCCAACAGTGGATGCTGTTCGCCTTCGGTCACCCACAGCATGCAGCCAAAACGGCGCGGATCGGTGTAGCGCAGCGCCTGACCGCTTGCCAGCACCACATCCACATGCTCGTGTTTTTCGGCTGGCGTGGCGGCTTCCACCATGCGCAGGCTGCCCGACATGCCCAGGTGACAGAGCAGGGTGCCGGATTCGGCGCGGATCAGCAGGTACTTGGCGCGTCGCTCGACCCGCAGGATATGCTGGCCCGACAGACGCACGTCCAGGTCGTCCGGTACCGGCCAGCGCAGGCCGTGATGGCGCACAATCACCCGCTCCACCCGCTGGCCCTGCAAGTGGGGTTCAATGCCTTTGCGGGTGGTTTCGACTTCCGGCAGCTCGGGCATCAGCGCACAAAGCTCTCGTAACGGATGCGGCCGGGTAGCTCCAGTACCAGCTGGTCGCCGGAGTTGAGCGGGCCGACACCGGCCGGCGTGCCGGTCAGCACCACATCGCCGGGCTGCAGCGAAAACTGGCCGGCAATATGCTGGACCAGGGGCACAATGGCGTTGATCATCTGGCTGCTGTTGCCTTCCTGGCGCAGTTCGCCGTTGACGGTCAGGCGCACGTCAATGTTGTTGGTATCGGTGACGCTGTCGCTGCTGACAAAGGGAGCCAGCACACAAGCACCATCAAAGCTCTTGGCTGCTTCCCAGGGCCAACCTTTTTTCTTCAATTTGTCCTGCACGTCACGCAGGGTCAGATCCAGTGCCGGTGCATAACCGGAAATGGCGTCCAGCACCTCGTCTTCGGACGGCTGTTTTGACAGCGGTTTGCCGATCAACACGGCAATTTCGATTTCAAAGTGCACTGCGCCGCGATCGTGCGGGATATTGAAGCCATTTTCAGCACACACTACACAGCTGCCTGGCTTGATGAACAGCAGCGGCTCGTCCGGCACTTCATTGCCCAGTTCTTTGGCGTGCTCGGCATAGTTGCGGCCCACGCACACCACCTTGCCCATGGGGTAGTGGATGGTGGTGCCGTCCTGGTATTGGTGTTGATAGCTCATTGTTTTTCTCTTTCCAGTTATAGGGGATATTTTTCAGGGCGGTGTGTGGCGTGCTGGCTGAAAGCTGTACTGCGGCTACGCAGCATGGAGCGCAACCCGCCCGGCAACACTGACCTGCACCCTCTCACTTAAATAGCAAAAATTTTCCCGGGATTCATGATGCCGTTAGGGTCGAACACCGCTTTTACCGCCTTCATAATGGCAATTTCTTCGGCGCTGCGGCTGTAGTGCAGGTAGTCGCGCTTGGTCATGCCCACGCCGTGCTCGGCAGAGATTGAGCCGTTGTACTTCTGCACGGTCTCGAACACCCACTGGTTGACGGTGGCGCACTTGGCGAAAAATTCATCCTTGTCCATGTCCTCAGGCTTGAGGATGTTCAGGTGCAGGTTGCCGTCGCCAATGTGGCCAAACCAGACCACTTCAAAGTCGGGATAGTTCTTCTCGACAATGGCGTCGATATCGCGCAAAAAGTCGGGAACCTTGGCGATGGTGACGGAAATGTCGTTTTTGTACGGGGTCCAGTGGGCGATGGTTTCGGAGATGTACTCGCGCAGCTTCCACAGGTTTTCCAGCTGCTGCTCGCTCTGGCTCATCACGCCGTCCAGCACCCAGCCTTCTTCCATGCAGCGCTCAAATACCGCCAACGCCTGTTCCATAGCTTCTTCGCTGGTGGCTTCAAACTCCAGCAGGGCATAGAAAGGGCATTCGGTATCAAAGGCTGGCGGCACATCACCTCGCGCCAGTACCTTGGCCAGCGCCTTGTCGGAGAAAAACTCGAACGCGGTCAGATCCA
>CAZVDA010000301.1:0-2653 GCA_964625365.1 uncultured Thiopseudomonas sp.
TGTGACCTACGCCTTCGGAGGGCGTCACTCTATCCAACTGAGCTACGGGTGCGTGATGCGGAGTGTAACAGATTTTGAGCATCGCTCTCGTGGCCAGTTTCTTTGATGAGTGCTGCCTTCGGAGGGCAGTACTCTATCCAGCTGAGCTACGAGTGCGTGGCGCGCATTATACAGAGTTTGCACAGGTCCTGCATCACTCAATGAAAGGCCTCCAAGAACTCTGTCAAAAAGCTAAAAAATATAAAATTCTCAAACAAAATCAGTTGGTTATAATTTTGCCTGTTGAGGTTCCGTTAAGAAAAAACTCGCTCAAAAGGCAAGATTTGCCGTTAGCCTGCGGTGGTGAAACGCATAAATCAGGCTGCCAGTACTCTCCCCTTAAAAACGGTTTTGTGGGTTGGTGACCAAAAGGTGACCAAAAGGTGACCATGAGAAAATTCGGCTGCATAAAAAACTGCTACTGGATACACACATTGCCCTTTGGGCCATAGCGGACAGTCCAAGGCTCGCGAGCTTATCGCAAACCCTTGTAATACCGTCTGGATAAGCGCTACGAGCCTTTGGGAAATTACCATCAAACACTCACTGGAACGTGGAGACATGCCGGTTTCAGGCTCCGAGGCACTGGCTTGTTTTGAGCAAGCGGGATACCGCCTCCTGCCGATTGGGCCAGGGCACGTTGCTGCCGTTGGCCAACTCCCCCCACCATCATGCCGACACGTACCCATGCACCTCGTGACCCCGACGCTTTGGTTGCACGCTATGGTGAAACCGTCATGTGGGTACAGCTCTAGCCGCACAAATTACAGTGCCTTTTGGAGTGCTATTTACAGTGCTTTCAAATGTATTTACGATGGCATGGCTGGTAGTGAGCCCGCTTGCTGCACGGTTAAAAAACCACGAGTGAAATCACAGGAATAAATATGGCCATGATATTTCCCGTGCTGGCTGATGTCGCGGCATCAGTCACCGACTTAAAACGCGACCCGATGGGCACCATACGTGAAGCCGGTGGTGAAACTGTCGTAATCCTGAATCGTAACGAGCCCGCTTTTTACGCGGTACCACCTGATCTATACGAGGCCATGATCGAGCTGATTGACGATTTGACGCTTGTCGAGACCATCCGCGCCCGGCGTAGAGAGCCCACTGTTGAAGTCGATATTGATGACTACCTCTAGCGAGGGCAAAAGCCGCACCCCGTACACGTTAGAGTTTGCAGAGGCTGCAAAAAAAGAATGGGACAATCTTGATCCCACAATCCGAAAGCAATTCGCCACCAAACTCAAAGAGCGGCTAGTGCAACCTGAAGTTGCCGCTGACCGGCTTAGCGGCATGCCTGGATGCTACAAAATAAAGCAGCGTGCCAGCGGTTTCCGTCTGGTTTATGAGGTTATAAATGACAGGGTGGTGGTGCTGGTGCTGGCCGTTGGCAAGCGTGAACGCAAAAAGTCTATGCGGCGGCGGCCAAGCGTTTAAATTCGTGATTGCGTTGGTTTCCATGAAGACGGTCTCCATCAGCCGCACTCCATCGTTGTACCACCATAGGCAGAACCTGCCCCTTGGGTAGATCCGTCAGCGTAGCCGGCGGTGCGGGCGTGGCGGATGCTTCTGCATCAGCAGGCTGGGCGAGCGCTGACGGCGTGCCGCGCTGGCTCCTAGCCATGGGCGACCTCCAGAACCTCGTCCCGTGCAGCCTCAATCACCCGGTCAGGTGCCGTCGCCAGCAAGTCCTGCGGGCGTTTGCCTCCCAGGAAGCTATTGTCGGAACGGAACCAGTAGGCCATGCCCCAGCCGTCCTTGTGCCCGGCGAATGCCTCGATCACATTGGCCATCGCCTTCAGCGGCCGGAAACTTGCTTTGCGATCCAGCCCATAGCCGGGGAAATAGTCCACCCCGTTGTGGGAGATGGCAAAGATCAGCCCCTGCTTCTTCCATTTGTTGGGCTGGGCACTGGGGTTGCGCGTGCTCAACCCCGCCAGTTGCGCAACCTCGGCGGCCGTCAGCCAGTCGCCGCTTTCCAGCACGGCTTTGCGGGCCTGCGCCTCCTTGGGCGTCCCGATCAGGGTCGAGACACCGGAATGCTTTGCGACAATGCTCATGATGCTCTCCGGCAGGATATTAAAGTTATCTGAACTTACCATAGCCAAAATAACCCATCAGTACGAATTCACTGCACTGCTGTGAAGGCCGTGGCACAGTGGTGTTGGTCGAGTTCTCTTCACAACCCAATGAACGGCCCCAAGGATCTACCCATTACCTCAATAAAAGTGCCGCAGGTTGTGGCACTTTTATTGGAGGTGCAGCCTGTGGCACGGGGCGTTGGCGGTAGAAAGCCAGTATGTTGCTTGATAGGCTCGGGTTGCGGGCAAGTCGAGTGGAGCACTCCTGCCCCAGTCATTCGCGTTGTCTTTTGTCGATTAGTGTGCCGGCCGGCTTTTCTGAAGGCAAAAAATAGAAAGCCGCACGCTTTACCCCTTTCTGAATTAAGCGCCCATGCTGGTCAACACGCGCCTGCCTGTCTGCGTTAGCGCAATTTACCCCGTGTTTACAGTCCACTAAAGATAATTGTTCTCATTTGTGCTACCCTGCGCACACTTTTACGGAGGCCCATTCCATGACTGATTTCAATCGCCGTACGTTTTTGCGCAAC
>CAZVDA010000302.1:0-2643 GCA_964625365.1 uncultured Thiopseudomonas sp.
TCTGGGGCTGGTATTCGAGCCGGGCAGTGGCTGGGCCAGCCTGCGCATGGCCGAGTTGAAAGCCATGCTGGCACTGGCCGGCGGCGAACAGGCAGTCGCGCTGGAGTGGGTGCAGTGGCTGCTCAACTACAGCCAGGACTTGAGTGCCGCACGCAAACGCCATTACCTGTGCCTGCAAAGTTTGCTGCAACTGGGCCAGCTGCATGGTTTCGAAGCGCTGGAGCACTATGCCGAAGCACTGAGCTGGCAATATGGCTCGCAAACCCTGGATGAAGCCCTGGCAATAGTGCTGGGCGAACAGCGTTTTTACGGACTGCACGCACTGGACTGCGAAGGCTTTAGCAATATGCCGGCCATGCAGCGCCTGCTGGCGGCCTACGCCAAGCTACAACGAGCCAAGTCCGCCAGCTAAGCCAGCGCCTGCCACACCACTGGCAGGCGCGGCACAGCCGGTTTACACTGCGGTTTTTCCCGTCAAGGACAGGCCGTCGTGCTCAAATATCGCCTATTGTTCAACCCCCAGCCCCTGTCCGGTTTCAGCCTGGAGCAGGTCCAGCAACATTTGCAGAAACTGCTCAAACTGAACGACAACCAGCTACGTGCGCTGTACATGACGCCCGGCAAGGTGCTGAAAAAGGATCTGGACAAGGACCAGGCCGAGGCCTACCGCCAGCACCTGGCCCGCTACGGCATTGCCGTCACGCTTGAACCCCCGCTGGAACTGGAGCCCGGCCCCGTTCAACAGGAGCGTCCTCCAGAAGAGGCTCCCGTTCCGGCTGGCAAGGCTGTATTTGCCGTCCCTGACACCCCACAACAGCAGCCCCTTACACCGAACGCCCCGAACATTGGCGAACGCTCCGCCCCCATCCGCGAGCGCCGCGTACCAATGGAATTTACCGGCGATGGCCGCGAATACTTCGGCATCTGGATTGTCAACGTGGTGCTGACCATCCTTACCTTTGGCATCTACTCGGCCTGGGCCAAGGTACGCACCCGCAAGTATTTCTATGGCCACAGCATTCTGGACGGCAACAACTTCCAATATCTGGCCGACCCCAAAGTCATTCTCAAAGGGCGCATCATCGCCTTTTTTGCGCTGGTGATCTGGAACCTGACCTCCAACTTTCTACCCATTCTCAGCCTGATATTGCTACTGGCGATCCTGCCAGCCATTCCCTGGGTACTGGCACGTTCGCTGCGCTTTAATGCCGTCAACAGTGCCTATCGCGGCGTGCGCTTCAACTTCACCGGCAGCTACGGCGGGGCGGCCAAGGTAGTGCTGCTATGGCCCTTTGTATCGGCCATCACCTTTTCGCTGGGCCTGCCGCTGAGCCTGCACCAGAAGCACAAGTACCAGGTTGAAAACAGCCATTACGGCCTGTCGCAATTCCGCTTTAACGGCACCCTGACCGACTACTACCTGTTTGGCCTGAAAATCCTGCTGGTCATCATCGCCGCCGGCGCACTGGCCGTTGTCGTGCACCCGCTGGTCGCCCTGTTCGGCTACCTGTTGGTATTCGGTTATTTCATGGCCTCACTGACCAACCTGTACCTGAACAACATCGAACTGGCCGGCAACCGTATTGAGTCAACCATGAGCAAGCGCACCACGCTGTGGATCTACTTCACCAACAGCATCCTGATCATGCTGACGCTGGGGCTGTACACACCCTGGGCCAAGGTACGCATGGCCCGCTACCGCGCCGAATGCACCACCTTCATCATCAACGGTGATCTGGACAAATTTGTCGGCACCCAGCTCGAACAGGTCAATGCCCTTGGCCAGGAGCTGGGCGACATGTTCGACATGGACGTGGCGGTTATCTAGCATGCGCGCACGGGGTGTTTACTTTGACGGCCTGAGCTCGCAGCGCCATGACGCACAGCTCGGGCTGGATGCCGACGGCAACTGGTGCCTGCAGTATGGCGAAGCGGTCCGCAGCTATCCGCCCGCCGGGGTGCAGGTTGGCAGCCGGCTGGGCAACAGTGCACGCATGGTCAGTTTTGCAGACGGCGGCCACTTTGCCAGTGACGAGCATGCCGCACTGGACCTGATGATGCGCCACCTGCACGGAGCCGGCCACGGCACGCTGCACAGCCTGGAATCCAGCTGGAAATGGATACTGACCAGCACTGTGGTGCTGTTGCTGGCCCTCTATCTGGGGCTGACACAGGGCGCACCGCTGGCCGCACGCGGCATTGTCGCGCTATTGCCACCCGCCATTGAAACCCATATTGGCCGCCAGACCCTGCAGTTTCTGGATGACTACCTGCTGGAACCCAGCCAGCTGCCCGCCGAACGCCAGCAACAGCTGCAACAACACTTTGCCCCCATGCTGGCAGCGCACCCCGAGCTCAGCCTGCGCGTGCACTTTCGCAACGCGGGCATCGGGGCCAACGCCTTTGCCCTGCCCGGCGGCGATCTGGTGTTTCTGGATGATATGGTCGATCTGTCCGAAGACGATGACGAGCTCAGCGCGGTACTGGCCCATGAAATCGGCCATGTGGCCGGCCACCATGGCATGCGCCGCATCGTGCAAAACGGCCTGCTGTACTGGGGCATGATGGCGATTACCGGCGATATTTCAGCCGCGTCCGACACTCTGGCCGGTGCACCTGCCTACCTGATGAACATGGCCTATT
>CAZVDA010000303.1:0-2639 GCA_964625365.1 uncultured Thiopseudomonas sp.
TTTCCCGCGAGTCGGGGCTGGAAGAAACCCGTTATGTGTTTCTGCAGCACAACCGCCTGCCCGAGCGTTTTGCGGGGCTTGCGGATGGTGACTGTCTGGTGGTGGGTGAAACCGGTTTTGGCACGGGGCTGAATTTTCTGTGTTGCTGGGAGCTGTTTGAGCAGCAGGCGCCTGCAGGTGCGCGGCTGCATTTTGTCAGCGTGGAAAAATTCCCGCTGCAGCCGGATGATCTGCGC
This sequence comes from uncultured Thiopseudomonas sp., assembly GCA_964625365.1. Taxonomy (GTDB): domain Bacteria; phylum Pseudomonadota; class Gammaproteobacteria; order Pseudomonadales; family Pseudomonadaceae; genus Thiopseudomonas. Next base: position 237 of record CAZVDA010000303.1, read on the forward strand.
AAGGCACTGGCGCTGTGGCCGCAACTGGCAAGCTACAGCAAGCAGTTATTGCAGGTATATCGGGTGATTCAGCCGGGTATGCAGACGCTGGTGCTGGCGGGCGGGCGGGTGCAACTGACGCTGCTGATTGGCGAGGCCAGCGAGCAACTGGCACAGCTGGATGGCCAGGTAGACGCCTGGTTTCTGGATGGTTTTGCGCCCTCGAAAAACCCCGATATGTGGAGCGAGGCGCTGTTTGCCCAGCTGGCCCGCCTGGCAGCACCGGGCGCAACGCTGGCCACCTTTACCAGCGCCGGCTTTGTGCGCCGTGGCTTGCAGGCTGCCGGTTTTGCCATGCAACGCACCAAGGGGTTTGGCCACAAACGTGAAATGCTCTGCGGCGTGCTGGAAACAGCACCGGTATCCGGCTGGCGTGCGCCCTGGTTGGCCCGCCCTGCCCTGCCAGAAACGACAGAACGCCATGCACTGGTCATCGGCGGCGGGCTGGCCGGCTGTGCGACTGCCTTTAGTCTGGCCCGCCGTGGCTGGCGGGTGACGCTGCTGGAAGCCGGCGAGCAACTGGCCGGGGCAGCTTCCGGCAATGCGCAGGGCATGCTGTACCTGAAACTGTCCGCCGCCCATACCCCCCTGTCGCAGCTGGTGCTGGCCGGTTTTGGTTACAGCCGCCGTCTGCTGGAGCACTGGCAGGACGCTGCCCAATGGCAGGCGTGCGGGCTGCTGCAACTGGCCTGGAATGCACAGGAAGACAAGCGCCAGCAGCAACTGGCCAGCGCCTTTGGCAGCAGTCTGTTACAGGCGGTCGATGCCAGCGAAGCCAGTCGCCTGGCCGGTATCGAGCTACCGGCTGGCGGGCTGTTTTATCCGGATTCCGGCTGGGTGTCGCCAGCGCACTGGTGCCGCTGGCTGGCCAGTCATCCGCTGATTAGCGTGATTACCGGTGCCCGCATTAGCGAGTTACAGCAATACGATAGCCAGTGGCAGGCCAGTAGCGAGGATGGCCGTAGCTGGCAAGCGCCTGTGGTGGTGCTGGCCAATGCCGGCGATGCCCGTCACCTGCCGCAAGCGGCGCATCTGCCGCTCAAATCCATTCGCGGGCAAACCAGCCTGCTGCCGGCCACCGGGGCCAGTGCGGCGCTGCGCTGCGTGGTCAGCGCCGAGGGTTATGTATCACCGGCCCGTGACGGCCTGCACTGCACTGGTGCCAGTTTTGTGTTTGATGACAATAGCTGCGAGCTGAACGCTGATGAACAGGCCGAAAATATCCAGCGCCTGCAGCAGCTATCGCCTGCCTTATATGAGGCCATGGGGGGCGGGCAGTTACAGGACGCGCCCTTGCAGGGCCATGCCGCCTTGCGCTGTACCACGCCAGACTATCTGCCGCTGGTCGGCCCGCTGGCCGATGCCGAAGCCTTTGGCCACACCTACGCCCGTCTGCGCCAGGATGCCCGCTGGCAGGCGGATGCGCCCTGCCCCTGCCATGCCGGTTTGTATGTGAATCTGGCTCACGGCTCGCGCGGACTGATTACTGCGCCGCTGGCCGGCGAGCTGCTGGCCGCGCAGCTGTGCAACGAGCCGCTGCCCTTGCCGCAGGCAGTGGCCGACGCCTGCCACCCCGACCGTTTTCTGGTGCGCGGGCTGGTTCGCAATCAGGGTTAAAGCGCTGTCCGGCCGGAAATGCCTGCCGATTTCTGCTAAGATAGCACGCTATTATTTAGTGACTATCCCAGAGGCGATTCATGAGCGTATCCATCAAAACCCCGGCCGACATCGAAAAAATGCGCATCGCCGGCCGTCTGGCCGCCGAAGTGCTGGAGATGATCAAGCCCCATGTCAAAGCCGGGGTCACCACCGACGAACTCAACACCCTGTGCCACAACTATATTGTGGACGTGCAAAAAGCCATTCCCGCGCCGCTGAATTACCACGGCTTTCCCAAGTCGATCTGCACCTCGGTCAACCATGTGGTATGCCACGGCATTCCCAATGACAAACCGCTGAAAAACGGCGACATCATGAATATCGACATCACCGTGATCAAGGACGGCTATTTCGGCGATACCAGCATGATGTTCCAGATCGGCGACACCCCCGAGTGGGCGCAGCGTCTGTGCCAGATCACCCAGGAATGCATGTATAAAGGCATTGAGATTGTGCGTCCTGGCACCCGTCTGGGTGATATTGGCGCGGTTATCCAGGAGCACGCAGAGAGCAACGGCTATTCAGTGGTACGCGAATTCTGTGGCCACGGCATTGGCACCGTGTTCCACGAAGAGCCGCAAATCCTGCACTACGGCAAGGCCGGTACCGGTCTGGAACTCAAGGAAGGCATGTGCTTTACCATCGAGCCAATGATCAACCTGGGCCGCAAGGAAACCCGCGTGCTGGGCGACGGCTGGACCGCCA
>CAZVDA010000304.1:0-2639 GCA_964625365.1 uncultured Thiopseudomonas sp.
CATAAACCTGCCTGTAGGCTACTTCGACCTGCGCCATGACTTCATCGCTGGGTCCGAAATCAATCGACAGAAACAGGTATGGCTCGTCCTCGATTATCAGTTTTACGTAATAATTCGATACATCGGCCGTGTCATACTTGCCTATTTCGGGGAATGTTTGGAACGTCGCATATCCAAAAAATTCGTTGTGTGCGTCGGGCCAGTCATGGTTTCCCCTGCAGGGGATAAACGGGATACCTGCATCTTTTATAATATCGGTCGCACCACACGCTATCTCATACTGAGGCTGGCTGATTCCGTTAACGATATCGCCCACGTGCAACACGGCCTGGATGTTCAGGGCGTCTTTTTGGCCGACGATCCAATTTGTCATCGCATAAAAATAATCGCGCCCCAAGTCACCATTAGTGGTTAAATATTGGGTGTCGGGGATTACAATTATGGTGAACTGCCCCCCCACTATGACCCTCCCCGGAATCCGACGGTCGTGGTGCTTACCGTCGGAGCATATCCCAGGTACAGAGAGTAGAGCCCAAATGGGGTCAGGCTCCAGGGCCCTGATCTCATTCCCGCCACAATACTCCCGCTAACGGGAGGGGAATACTTGTTATTATCATACGCCAGTTCACCGCCTACTCCCAGGGTAGTCGGGACGAACAATTCTGCTCCCAGTGAGAACCCGTCTGTCGGAGCAGGGGCGTAGATCTCGGTGATCAGGCCTACTGTACTCGGTACGATGTGTCCCTCGCCGGGATACCCCGGGCTTACCTGGTAATCTACCGTGCCCCCAACCAGGAGATCCGACCATTCCCACACATTCCCTGCAAGATCCATAGGTCCGCTGGCCTTTCCGTTCAAGCTCCAGGAGAGCGGCCCGGAGCCGGTCAGAGTCCGTGAAATCAGGTGCCCGTCAAACCCGGGTCGGGTGGGATCGGGGATGCCTTCATACTCAGGCGATCGTGGGTCTTTTGCACTTTTCCCCCAGTTGTTGTTTCCCTTGGGGTGGCCAAGGCCGAAGCGATATCGGAACGTCATCGACCATAATCCCAGACTCGCCCACTCATAACCCCCCAATAGGTAATGTTTTTGAATGCAGTAACTGTCCGCTGCCACGATGTTCTGCGGGAGGGCGGGGTACACCTCGACTAACTTACCTGCGAGTGCGTCGCTGGACGCGTTCCCGCCGGTTTTGACGATCCGCCGGATGTAGTCCACCCCGTTCTGAGTGATGACTACTCTGCGACCAATCAGATGCCCGGCCTCCTCCACATAGAAGTGGGTTTTACTACCAGCACCATACGCCGTACAGGAGGCCGATGCCAGACCCGCACTCCCTCCGCGATCCTTAATCACCTGCTTCGCTGTGTGCCACGTGACATCAGTCCACGGCACCACATGGGGCTTGCTTGCCGCACCCACTCCGGCTCCCGGGTTGTCGGAGGCCAAAACCCCGCGTGCGCCTGCATTCGCCGCCGGGTGGCAGCATGGGTATTTGTCCACCCAAAACCCGCCCAGGATCAGGCCGTTTAGGTTCTCCTGCGGGGCCCCCGCGGATACAAACTTGGGGATGTAGACCTGATGAATCTCCACGGGGTTTCCCGCTACATCTACTTCATGAAGAACCCGGTTTAGGAGGTCAGGAACCGGGGGCGCCCACCCAACTCCCAGCGCGCTGTCAGGCCTCGGGCGCAACTGCATCCAGGGGTCAGCGCCGACCGCCAGACGCTGGCCACTCCCGGCCCCGACCCCCACGGGGAGGTCTCCCGGCGCGATCCAGAGGGCATCCACGGCGATGTCGCCAGCCCCAGAAGCCCCTGCCTTGTCCCCGACGACAAACTTTTCGCCGTCGTACTGGAGGATCTTGTTCGCGGCGATGCCGGTTAGGATAACCTGTTTCCCGACGATCTGGTCGGCATTCTGCGGGTCGGCTAACCGCCCACTGAGCCCGGCGACGCTGATCTCGTCGTCACCGCCGACGTTGTGCTGGACGTGGTGGTCAGGGGGCCACGCTGAGATGATCTCGGCCATCGTGTTCAAGTCATACGCTGCGATACCCCGGAATGCGAACGTGCCAACCGGCCAAGTCGTATCGGGGGTATCTCGCAGCGCGATCACGCCGGTTAGGGTGTTGCCGTTTTTCCCCGCATACCGGAACTCGCCAGCGGCCGAACCAGCCAGGCAGACAAGGTTCGGTGCGGTCGGGAGTTTCGTCGCGTTTGCGACGGCCATCGTTTCGTCGCCAGTCGTATATTCTGCGACGAGGGTTGTATACGGGGACCCGACCTGCGCGGGATAAAAGGTAGGTAGAGTCATTTACGCCACCGCCGGGAGGGTGATAGTCAGCACCACGGCGCCGGCATCGGCCGCCAGGACCAGGAGGAGGGCAGCGACACTCTCGGTATCCGAAAGCGGGGCCCCCCCGCTCGCGGCCTCGAAGAGCTGCACCTGCTCGATCTGGCAGGGGAGGGTGACGTCCGCCCCCGTCACCGGCAGCGAAAAGGTCATCGGCGTGACGTTCTCCGCCGAGGTGCGATGTGTAGCCAGGGCATACCGGGCACAGGCGGCCGACCCATCGGCCTTCTGGAGTTCGGCATACCATTCGATCACGGGCGTGCGCTCGCGGAGCGCCTCATACCCGT
>CAZVDA010000305.1:0-2620 GCA_964625365.1 uncultured Thiopseudomonas sp.
TGCGCCAGCAACTGGGCATCCACTGCAGCGAACGCAGCTACAACCAGACCGCCATCATTACCACGGTTACCCCGGCAAAACAGCATGACGGCTGGGCCTTCGAACGCTTCACGCCGGATGGACCCATGGCGCTGTTGCCCATGACGGAAAACCGCTTTGTGCTGATCTGGACCCGGGTACCGGATGAAGCCGAACGCCTGGCAGCCCTGCCAGAACAGGAGTTCCTTGCCGAACTGCAGGACTGCTTCGGCTACCGTATGGGCAGCTTTGTGCAGGTAGGCCGCCGCCACCTCTATCCATTGTCACTGGTACAAAGCATCGAGCAGGTACGCCGCAACCTGGTGGTACTGGGTAATGCCGCCCACAGCCTGCACCCCATTGCCGGCCAGGGATACAACCTGTCCCTGCGCGATGCCATGGCGCTGGCTGATGCCCTGCTGGCCAGCAACCAGCCCCTGGGTGATCTGGCCACACTGCAGGCCTATGTTGCAGGCCAACAACTGGATCAGGACCTGACCATAGGTTTTTCTGATCAGGTTACCCGCATGTTTTCCAATCGCACCGCCGGCCTCAGCCAGGCACGCAGGCTGGGCCTGCTCGGCCTGGAACTGTGCCCGCCGGTGAAAAACCTGTTTGCCCGCCAGGCCATGGGGCTGGGCAGCAAACCCGTCCAACCCGGGAGTTTCGCATGAACGCAGACATCATCATCGTTGGTGCCGGCATGGTCGGCAGCGCCCTGGCTCTGGCCCTGAAAGACAGCGGACTGGACGTGCTGTTGCTGGATGGCGGCCCGCTCAAGCCGGCCCAGTTCGATCCACAGGATGCCTTTGAGCCCAGGGTCAGCGCCCTGTCCGCCGCCAGCCAGAACCTGCTGACCAATCTCGGTGCCTGGGACGGCATTCTGGCCCGCCGTGCCAGCCCCTACCGCGATATGCAGGTGTGGGACGGCTCGGGCACCGGCAGCATCCACTTCAGCGCCAGCAGCGTGCAGGCCGAGGTGCTAGGCCATATTGTGGAAAACCGCATCGTGCAGGATGCACTGCTGGAGCAGTTGCAGGACGACAAGATCCGCCTGCTGCCCGGCGCACGCCTGTCCATGCTGCGCCGCTCCGGCAACGACTGGCTGCTGGAACTGGAGGACGGTACAGAGCTGCGCACCCCACTGCTGATCGGTGCCGATGGCGCCAACTCCAGTGTGCGCCGACTGGCCGGCTGCGCCACCCGCGAATGGGATTACCTGCATCATGCGGTGGTGACCAGCATCCGCACCGAACAACCGCATCAGCTGACCTGCTGGCAGCGTTTCACCGATGTAGGCCCGCTGGCTTTTCTGCCACTGGCACATGCCGATGGCGAAAACTGGTGCTCCATTGTCTGGTCGTTGCCGCCGGAGCGGGCGCAGCAGGTGATGAAGCTGGAGGACGAAGAGTTTTGCCAACAGCTGACCGATGCACTGGAAGGCCGCCTTGGCCAGGTCGTGCATGCCGACCGACGCTTCAGCGTGCCGCTGCGCCAGCGCCATGCCAAACGCTATGTGGAACCGGGGCTGGCCCTGCTGGGTGATGCCGCCCATGTGATCCATCCGCTGGCTGGCCAGGGCGTCAATATCGGCTTTCTCGATGTGGCCGAACTGGCCGATGCACTGCTCAAGGCCGTTGCCCGCGGTGAAGACCCTGCCAGCCTGCAGGTGCTCAGCCGCTTCGAGCGCAAGCGCATGCCACAGAACCTGACCATGATGGCCGCCATGCAGGGGTTTCAGGACCTGTTCCAGGCCGACGCCCTGCCCCTGCGCTGGCTGCGCAATGCCGGCCTGAAACAGGTGGACAGCATGCATGAAGCCAAGGCGATGTTTGTCCGTCAGGCACTGGGGCTGGGCATGCAGCTGCCGCCGCTGGCGCAGCAGAACCTACAGACAGATTCCTCATGAATCATCGTCATCACCCGGCAACGACCGGGTGATCTCCTTCATGGTGCGCGGGTCAAGGAGATCACCGTATCAAGTACGGTGATGACGAAGTTCGGTGGGGGATTCAGCGCATAAAGCGCAGTCATGAGGAAGATGCAGGGTCCATCGCATGCAGCTGCACCTCACCCCGACTGAGGTTCTGCATGGTCTCCTGCAGAATCTGTTGTCGGTCCAGCGGGGCCGAAAGCTGCAGCTGTACTCCATCAGCTAGAAAGCCCTCATCGAGTACGACAGCATCCTGTTCGGCCAGCTCTCCCTTGAACAGCTCCAGCAGCGGATAGGGACACAGGCACTGCAGCCGGATCTGCTCGATCAGCGGTTCGAAGGGCGCATCCTGCAGACAGCTGTTGGCGCAGCCGCCATAGGCACGTGCCAATCCTCCGGTACCCAGCTGGATGCCGCCATACCAGCGGGTCACCACCACCAGACACTGATCAAAACCCTGGTTCTCGATGGCCGACAAGATCGGCCGGCCCGCCGTACCGCCCGGCTCGCCATCATCGCTAAAACGGTATTGATCCCCATGCAGCCAGGCCCAGCAGTTGTGACTGACCTGTGGCGTGGACAGCCCGGCAATCAGCTCCGGCGCAGCATCCGGCGACGGCAAATGCACGGCCTGTGCCAGAAAGCGGCTCTTGCGGATTTCCAGCTCAA
>CAZVDA010000306.1:0-2619 GCA_964625365.1 uncultured Thiopseudomonas sp.
ATTGTTGTTATTTCTTCAAGTGTTGCTTTTCTAAAATCACATTTCATTCAAATCCCTCTAACCACATCGTAAACAAATAAAGCAATTATAACTAAGTTAATTAAACACCCAAACCCGAACAACATACAAGTTATAATGTCCCCTAAAAGTAAAGCACCATACCCACCGAACGTGAATATGAATAAGTTATATAACAACAATATTGCACATATTATTTTAATTATTTTATTCATTTTTCCACCTTGTTAATTTATTTAAAAAAAGTTCCCACTCTGCGTCAGTTGTATCTTCATCGATGTCAATATCAATGTAATCTTTATCTTCATCTAAACAATAATAACAATACTTTTGTTTAGGGAGCAACGCAGAAAAGTCACGTTTACATTCTTCACATGTTCTTTTACTTTTAACATTGTCAGGGTTAACTGAGTTAGGGAAAGATTCACTGCGAAATTCATTACATTTCATGCAATAAAATGACCAGCACCCGAAATCCCTAAGCACTGAGAGTTTAAATCCACAAATATTACAATTCATGCTAAACCCTCCACTTTTAAAATTAAGTTGCCTTGCCTACTGGAAAACCAGTAGTTATATTTTTCAGATAATTCTCTTTGTCTAATTTTGTTATTATCCATATTTTAACACCAATATTAATTATAGTAGGAAACTATATAAAGGTATCGTTATCTATACAAATATTTAAAAGTTAGTTTGAATCAAGTGGCAATATTTCTTATCCATTTGGTAATGCAAGGGAATCTCAAAAGTTGTAATGTAATAAATCCAATCTTTTTCGTTCAAGTTAGGGTTTATTCTTATGTAGCACTCAGAATCTGTGTAAAATATCACTTTATTCCAATATCTGTTAATGTAATCGATGTTATTTACGGACTTTTGGCTATTTTGTTGATTTAGTATACCTATTTTAGGAAAATAGGGCAAAGTAATGTTAGTTTCATTGCTTGTTTGGTTAATTTCAATTGTTTCGTTCAATTCTATTGTTTGATTAGGTCCAATTTCAATTGTTTCGTTCAATTCTATTGTTTGATTAGGTTCAATTTCAATTGTTTCAGGTTCTTTACTAAAAGTTAAGTTCTTTTCTTCAATTATTTCAGGTTCTTCAATTTGAGGTTCAGGTTCAACAATCTCATAATAATGTAATTGTGGTTTTGTTTGTTCATACTCTGCGTAAAACCATACAATTGGAACGCACAACAATAAAAACAAAACTAAAACCTTAAACATTTATTCATCACCATAATATTCCATGAGTTCACAAGTGCCAGTATATTTCATTTTAGGTATGACATAATTGTGGAAGTTCTTTTGGTATTCCTTAACTAATCGGGAGGCCCAGTTATCTTTCCTAATCACGTTAACCTTGATACGTGCAAATGGTTGCTCGTTAATCTGCACGAAATATTTTTCTTTGTTATCGTTAACCCTTTCAAAACGGAATAACGCTTGGTCACTTGTAATTTCCCCGGTTTTACATCTTTCTAAGTTGTCATACATTTCACTTGCAACGTCACATACCTTTTCTAAGTTTTTAATTGTTTTACCGCCCATTTTTTGTGCTAACCTAAAGTTCCAGGAACGTTTAGTATTCATTAACTTCTCACAATTAACTTTAAGTTCCCAGTATATCTTATAAGTTTCATCAATGAATACCTGTTCCTGGGTAGGTGTAAGTTCCGGAGTGAACCTAAAATCTAACCTTACAGTCATTCTTCAATCCCTCCCCTTATAATTGTGATTTTAGGATTCATTTCTTTAACGGTCTTGCACAACTTAATGAACTCGGATTTAATATGTTCAACGTATTGTTCCTCGTTCATTTCCTTTGTGGGTAAAATCGGTGTAGTGCTAACATACATCTCATTATTAAGAACACATTGGCACACAATGGATACTATGTATGTTTTTTCACCCTTATCATTCTCGCCCACTGGGACTTGTTGCTCGTGAACGTATAAGTTCACTGGTTTTGTGATTTGATTAATCAAATCTGTATATTCGTTATATATGTATTTCATTTTTTAACCTCTAATAATATTTCTTTAAAATCTTGTAATTCCATAACAAAAACTCCAACCGCGAACATCATTACGGAAAAAAGCATAATGACTCCTTGTGTTAATGTAATTTCAGTTCCAGGCCCAAACCCACTTTCATGTAATAATAGAACCACATAAAGAACTAAAACCATAGTAAAACAAGCCATTGAAAAAGGATATTTGTGTATTAAATCTATATTTATTTTCATATTTACACCTCAAAATCTAATATTCCGAAACGTGCCAACGCGTAACCAACGGCACATTCAATGTCATTAATCTTGTTAGCGTTACCACGTGTAAGTAGCATTTTACGATTATCATAATACGTCTTGTAACTTTGATATCTCTCAATGAAGTCGGAGTCGAACAAATCTGAACGTGCCTCAACCTTAGGATAAATTTCTATGTATAAAGATAAAACTTTATTTAAATAGGTTTTATACGTGTTAATGTCTTCCCGTTCAAATAATATATTTTCAGTAACCTCTTCGTTAAGGTTACGAATTAAACACCACTTTTCAAGTATGACTTTAGCATACTCCATCGATAAACTGAA
>CAZVDA010000307.1:0-2568 GCA_964625365.1 uncultured Thiopseudomonas sp.
CTGGCCTGGAACGTCAAACTGGATGAGCCAGGCCAGCTGAACACTGCCCAGCCACGCTGAACTCCGGGCGGGCATAGGATCCTTGGCGCAGGTGCCGATGAAAAGGTGCCGATTTAAGCGCGCTTACACTGGTACAGGCCGCCCTGCCGGGCGCTGCCTGAGCCTGAAACGGCCACACAAAAAAGCCCCGGACTGGTTCGGGGCTTTTGCGTTTCAGCTTTTGCGTTTCAGGCGGGGCTTACTGGCGGTCGGTACGGTAGATCTTGTCCGGGTTCATGCCGCGAGACCAGGGCAGGCCCGAGTTCTGCCAGCCGTTCTGCAGACGCATACCGGCCTGTGGACCCTCCTTGAGCGGGTCCCCCTGGAAGCCGTTTATGACATAGCGGGCATTGGGCAGGCCGGCTTCACGCAGCAGCTCCGCGCTGGGCGCTCCCCGCTCGCTGCCGGAACGGCACAGGGTAATAACTTCGGTGTTTTCATCCATGCCGCGCCGCTGCAGCTCGGCCTTGACCCTATCCACAAACCCGGGATTGCGCTCCATCACAAACACTGCCTTTTCTTCATTGAAACGGTCACGGTCCGCCAGCATGTAGGGGATATTGATATCCGCCGCGTCAGTAAAGCCGACAAACATGATCTCCACCGGATCACGCACATCCACCAGCAACACCTTGTTGTCCTGCTTTTGCACTTTGGCATAGGCATCAGTGGCAGAAATGCCCATTTCAGTGGCGTAGGCACCCAGTGATGCCAGGCCAATGGCCGCAGCCAGAAAAATACGCTTTATGGTTTTTGTTCTCCTGTCAGTAAATAAACCGGAAAAACATTATCACAAAGCAAAGTGTAAGGTATACCCGGCCAAACACACCGCCGGCATCGCTCCAACCCTTCCGCAGCGCCTTCGGTGATTATTACTTGTGGCACTCGGGTAGCGCCCCTTCGTCATTGGTCCCCCAGGTATTCAACCAGGTGCGAACTTCCTGACCGGTCAGGTGGTGGCCGGTTTCCTTGTAGGCCGCCCTGGATGCCAAGGCCTCGTTCTTGAAACTCTCCCGGGCTTCTTCGCGCTCGACGTCAGGTACCATGCTCAAAAGCGGCTACGCCCGCAGGCTGATCACATCCCAGCCGCGCTCCAGCGCGATGGCGCGCAGGCGGTCATCGGGGTCTACCGCCACGGCGCGGGTAACTTTTTCCAGCAGCGGCAGGTCGTTGTGCGAGTCGCTGTAAAAGTGGCTGTCGAGCAGATTGGCCTGATTGTCGGCCAGCCAGCTGTTGAGGCGGGTGATCTTGCCGGCCTGAAAGCTGGGCACGCCGGTCAGCTGGCCGGTGTACTGGCCGTTTTGCATGCCGCATTCGGTGGCAATCAAATGGTCCATACCCAGCCGCCTGGCAATCGGGCCGGTAATAAAGCTGTTGGTAGCGGTAATCATCATGATGTAGTCACCGGCGTTACGGTGTTGGGCAATCAGCGCTTCGCCCTTGGGCAAAATGATGGGTTCGATGCAGTCGTGCATAAACTCGGCATGCCAGGCATCCAGCGTGGCGGTGTCGGTACGGCCCAGGATCTCCTGGCAGAAGTTCTGGTAGGCAAGCACGTCCAGCTTGCCGGCCAGATAATCGGCATAAAACTGGTCATTGCGGGCGCGGTAATCGTCGGCATCCACATAGCCCTTGCGGCAGAGAAACTCGCCCCAGGCATGGTCGCTGTCACCTGCCAGCAGGGTGTTGTCCAGATCAAAAATTGCCAGTCCCATGTGCGCCTCCACTCGTGCCGGGCCAGTAAAGCCGCAAGCATAGCCGCTTTTTAACAGCCTGCCCATGCAGCCGGGCAACTTGTCCGTTGCTGCACTGTCTTTCTTTGTGGAACAATGCCTTTAATTCGATTTTTCAAGGAAAGCTGCAATGATTGACGCAGATGGCTTTCGTCCCAATGTCGGCATCATTCTGGCTAACGACCATGGCCAGGTGCTCTGGGCCCGGCGTATCCACCAGAACTCCTGGCAGTTTCCGCAGGGCGGCATTCATCCGCGCGAAAGCGCCGAGGATGCGCTGTTTCGCGAGCTGTACGAAGAGGTGGGACTGGAGCGCCAGCACGTAGAGATTCTGGGCTGCACCCGTGGCTGGCTGCGCTACCGCCTGCCGCAGCGCATGGTGCGCCGTCACAGCCAGCCGGTGTGCATCGGCCAGAAACAGAAGTGGTTTTTGCTGCGCCTGACCGGCGGCGAGGACAAGGTGCGCATGGACCTGACCGGCAAGCCCGAGTTCGACGGCTGGCGCTGGGTCAGTTACTGGTATCCGCTGGGGCAGGTGATTGCCTTCAAGCGCGAAGTGTACCGCCGCGCCCTGAAAGAACTGGCTCCGCAAATGCCCGTGCGGGTGGCTGACTGATCATGGCAGAAGTCCAGGCTACCGCCAGCAACATGCTGGGCATGTTGCGCACCATCTCCCAGGAGGTCAACGCCGCCCGCGACCTGCCCGCCGCGCTGGCGATTATCGTGCGCCGGGTGCGTGCCGCCATGAACAGCCATGTCTGCTCGGTGTACCTGTACAACATCGAAACCGACCGCT
>CAZVDA010000308.1:0-2563 GCA_964625365.1 uncultured Thiopseudomonas sp.
TTTTGCGGAATCGGGAAGGCGTTGGCCACCTTGAAGTTTTCCAGTCCGTTGCCATCCTGCACCAGCGTGGTTCCGGTTGCATTGGCACGGGTAGCATCGACGACTTCCTGCGGCATGTTCGCCGAACGATGGGTCTTGTAGACATTCATCTTGTAGGTGTCGGGGTAACGCTTGAACATCGCCTGCTGGCCGGGGGTCAGCTTGTCCTTGTACTGCTCCACGTTTTGCGCAGTGATGGTGAACAGTGGCTGCTCACCGGCAAAAGGATCGGCCATAAAACCATTGGCGCTGACCGCAGCGGCCGTGGTGGACAGGCCACCGGTCCACTCGGGAATGGAGCCGTCGGCGTTACCGGCCTTTTCGGCACCGAAAGGCGTCAGGCTGGTGCCCAGTTTGGCGGCCTCGTCGGCGGATACTGCAGCCATCACGCTGGCGGCAAACAGTGACAGTACAAAGGTTGCACCGGCCTGCATCAGGGTTTTCTGTTTTTTCATTTTCTGTCTTCCTGCTAATGCGTAATCAATCTGTGCCCGTTGGCTCTGCGAGCCGTTCCGCCCGCCATTGCACACCTGGCAATAACGGGCGTACAAGGCGCGTCCTTAGAAGTTCACACCAAAGGTCAGCGATACAAAGTCACGGTCCTTCATGGTGTTGTAACGGCCGTCAAAGAAGTTGGTGTAGGACAGGCCCGCCGTGTAGGTGTGCTTGTAGTCGGCATCCAGACCAATGCTCACCGCCTTGGCACCCTCGTTGAACAGACCATTCGGGCCGTAACCCTTCACGTCATGCGAGAACGCCATGCTGGGCTTGAGGTTGATACCGGCAAACACGTCGCTGTAATCCAGCTGGCCACGTACGCGGTAACCCCAGGAGTTGGCAGTGGTGTAGCCCTTGTCGCCATAACGCGCCATGGAGGTTTCGTTGGGATCAACCGCACTGCCGGTAATGCCGAAAATCGGATCGCGGCCATAACGGTTCTTGCGCTTGCTTTCCAGTCCGCCCACATGAGTAAAACCGATCTCGCCAACCACCGTGGCACGCTCGGCACCCAACACCTGGTCAAAGAAGTGGGTGAACGTGGTTTGCAGCTGGGTGATTTCCTTGCGGTTGTAACCTTTCTGGACCGCACCTGGCAGCGAGCCTCCGGTCAGCACGTTGGCCAGCGCCAGAGTCATCTGCTGGGTATTGATTTGCACCGGAGCATTCGGACGGTAGCTAATTTCGCCCTGCCAAGCTGTACCCGTCGGCAAAGTAGTCGAGAAGCTCAGGCCGTACAGGCGAATATCCTCGGGGTAGTCCATAAAGTAGTTGCCATTGCCCACAGCAACTGCGGCTCCGGCCAGGGTCATCGACTGCAGGAACAGCGGGTTGGCCATGCCACCAGGAGGCAGGGGAGAGCCCGCCGCCCAGGCCTGGCCACTGCCCAGCCAGCCCGGCACACCCATCTGGCTCACGCCCAGCGTGTTATAAATGCCCTGGGCAGCCCCACCAATCCGTGCAGGATTCAGGGCGGCAGCCGATGCGTTTTTCATGCTCAGGAAAGGCGTACGGCTGTGATAATTCATGAAATAGGCGCCATACTCGGTGTTGTCACCCATCCAGCGCAATGCGGTTCCCCATTGACCGCCATCTTTGGCAGTCCGGTCCTTACCCCGCTTGACCCGCAACCCTTCAAAGGACGAGTAATTGATACCGACATTGGCAGTCGAAACAGGTGCCCAGCCAGGCATAACCGCATTTAGACCATCCACGCCCATCAGCAGGTTGGTCAGCTGGCGATCCAGGATATGATAGTTATCGTTACAGCCATTTGCGGCAACATCCGCACCCGAGAAGAAGGTACCGCAGTTGTCGATCACGGTCTGTTTCCAGCTCAGCTGATAAAAGGCCTCAGCGGACAGGCGATCGGTAATGCTCTGCGAGACATAGAACATATTGACCGGAATCAGGCCTTCTTTTAGCTCGGCACCGGGGCGGCGGAAGGCGGACACATCAATCGGGTTGATCGAGTTGATGGAGTTCATGATAAAGGTGCTTTCACCCCAGCTAACCACCTGCTTGCCCAGGCGCACGGTGCCGGGCTGGTCGCCGATGGTGTAGTTGTGGAACAGGAAGGCATCAAGAATTTCTGCACCACGGGTCTTGGCACCCTCTTTGCGGCCGTTGTTGCTGATGCGGCGCTTTTGCGGATCGGGGTGACGCAGGTTCTGGTCGTGCAGTTTGAAGTCGTACCAGTACTTGCCGCGCACAAACAGGCCGCTGTCCTTGTAGCGCAGCTCCAGATCGTGCAGGCCCTTGAAGATTTTGGAGAAGCTGTCGCCTTTCTTGAAGTTCAGGCGACCGTCATCACCGGTCTGGGTGTAACCGGTACCGCCGTTGGCGTTACCAATGAAGCGCTTGTCACGCGAGGCGGTAGACCAGCTGGCACCGACCGACAGGGAGCTGTCGAACGAGCCTTCGATTTCGCCAATATTGAAATTGATGGCCATGGCCGGTGCGGCCATTACGGAAGCCAGGCTTACGGCCAGTGGCAAGCGGGCCAGCCGCCAGATCTGCTTGCGGG
>CAZVDA010000309.1:0-2556 GCA_964625365.1 uncultured Thiopseudomonas sp.
ACCCGCATCCTCTGGTTAAGCGGCTGCGAACTGGGTCATAATCGCCTTGGCAACGTCGATACCTTCCAGCGTTACATCTACATTCACGGTACGCCTGAAGTAGACCGGCTGGGACAGCCCGTGTCCCATGGCTGCATCCGCATGGACAACCACGAGCTGATCGAGCTTTTCAATCAAGTGACGGCCGGCACCCGGGTACTGATCCGCGAATAACCCGCCCAGGCCGTCAACAGGCAAGGAAACAACATCAATGCAGGGTTCCCTCATGCTGGATGTCGAAGGTCTGTGGCTGAGCGCCGAAGACCGCAGCATCCTGCGCCAGCCCCAGGTGGGCGGCGTCATTCTGTTTGCCCGCAACACCGAACATCCCCGCCAGATACAGCAACTGTGCCGCAGCATCCGCCAGTTGCGTCCCGACATGCTGATTGCCGTGGACCAGGAAGGCGGGCGCGTGCGCCGGCTGCGCCGGGGTTATAGCGAGCTGCCCGACATGCGCAGCCTGGCAGACAGCGAGGATCCGGCCGGCAACGCCCGCGATTGCGGCTGGCTGATGGCCACCGAAGTGCTGGCATCCGGCATTGATTTCAGTTTTGCCCCCGTACTGGATCTGGACTATGGCCGCAATACGGTCATTGGCAACCGTGCGTTCGGCGCGGACCCGCAGCAGGTGGCCGAACTGGGTGCCGCCTTCATGCAGGGCATGCAGGCGGCCGGCATGGCCAATGTAGGCAAGCATTTCCCCGGCCACGGCTGGGTGACCGCCGACTCGCATTTTGATATTCCGGTCGACGAGCGTTCGCTGGAGCAGATCCGCGCCAGCGACCTGCAAACCTTTGCCCGCCTGGGCCGGCAGCTGGATGGCGTGATGCCGGCCCATGTCATTTACCCGCAGGTGGACGCACAGCCGGCCGGTTTTTCCAGGCTGTGGCTGCAACAAATCCTGCGTGGCGAGCTGGGTTTTGAAGGCGTAATTTTCAGCGATGACCTGACCATGGCCGGAGCCCATGCAGCCGGCGACATGCAGGCCCGCACCCGTGCGGCGGTGGCAGCTGGTTGTGACATGATTCTGGTCTGTAATGACCGGGGTGGTGCCGAGCAGTCGCTGGCCTGCCTGCAGCAGGATGCGGTACAGCCTGCCGGCAATCTTGAACGCATGCGCGCCCGTCAGCCACTCTATGCCGATCCTGGCTGCCATCCGCAGCTGTCGGTCATCCGCCAGCGCTTGCGCGCGCTTTAACCACCACACACAGCAGGAACAATAACAATGACAACCTATGCAATTATTGGCGGCACCGGCCTGACCGAACTGGACGGCCTGAAAATCAGCGATGCGCGGCAAATCGATACGCCCTATGGCCCGACGTCATCGCCAATCCTGATTGGCAACTATGCCGGGCGCGAGCTGCTGTTTCTGGCCCGCCACGGCCATCCGCACCGCATTCCGCCGCACGAAGTGAACTATCGCGCCAATCTCTGGGCACTGCGCCAGGCCGGTGCCGACCAGATCATTGCAGTCAATGCGGTGGGTTCGATTGCCACAGACCTGGGCACCGGCGATTTTTGCGTGCCGGACCAGATCATCGACTACACCAGTGGCCGCAAACACACGTTTTTTGAAGGCTACCTGGAGCAGGTCACCCATATCGACTTCAGCTACCCCTATGATGCAGCCCTGCGCAAGCGGTTGATCGCAGCGGCTGCAGCCCATGGCTTTGCCTGCAAGAATAGCGGCACCTATGGCTGCACGCAGGGGCCACGACTGGAAACCGTTGCCGAAATCCGGCGTCTTGAACGTGATGGCTGTGACGTGGTGGGCATGACCGGCATGCCGGAGGCCGCGCTGGCCCGCGAGCTGGGGCTGGCCTATGCCTGCCTGGCTCTGGTGGTCAATCCGGCGGCCGGCAAGGGCAGCGGCGTGATTACCATGCACCAGATCGAGCAGGCGGTGCGTATCGGTATGGATAAAACGCGTCAGGTGCTGGCACGTCTGCTGGCGGCCTGAAAAAACTAATCCTGTAGCTGTTCCAGCGCCTGGTTCAGGGCGCTGACGACGCTTTCTATATCCTCAAGCCGCAGGTTGACCGCGTCCAGCTGCATGGAAAAGCCGGGGATTTCGTGCGCCAGATAGCTGCGCGCCGGGCCCAGGTCACGGCGATAGTCCACGACCTGGTAAATGGAAACGGGGCGGGCAAAACCCTTGACCTGGATATGGCCCTTGTCGCGGCCCATGATTTCGTCCTTGACCAGGGTATAGGTCTCGGCAGAAACCAGAATCTCGTCAGGACCGGCTGCGCTTTCCAGGCGGCTGGCCAGATTGACCTCGCGGCCGATCACCGTGTAATCCAGCCGTGATTCGGCCCCGAAGGTACCCACGGTACAGTAGCCGGTATTCAGCCCCATCCGTATTTCAAGACGTTTGTGAATACCCATTGCCTGCCAGCGCTGGCGCAGCGTGCGCATGTGCTTGCGCATTTCAATGGCCATGGAAACCGCAGCCATGGCGTCATGCTTGGCACCCCGGCTCTGGCCGTCGCCAAAAAACACCATGATGCAGTC
>CAZVDA010000310.1:0-2553 GCA_964625365.1 uncultured Thiopseudomonas sp.
CAGTCTGATCCCTTTGACCGCTCGGGAACCCCTCCGTAATGGGTGCGCATTATGGCGACGCCCGCACCTCTCGTCAAGCACTTTTTTCAATTTAAACAAAATAATGGTTTTTCGCCGATCAAAGCATAGCTGTCTTACTGCTGCCGGTGCTGTAGTCCCGGGAAATCAGTAAGCAAGGCAGACAGCATGTTCTCATCCAGCAAGCGCTGTCCCGCAGCACCCACCTCAAACCAGTAGGCATCCTGGCTCCTTGTTATTTCTTTTAATTGCGCCTCATAGCCCGCCAGCTTCACCCTTTCCTGGACTGCAATCGCGGTTGTCTCCTGAGGAAAAATACCGAGGGATATTCCATTGGCAAGCTCCCCCTGGGAAATCAGGAAGCCATCAAGTTTTCTTGCCTGAAGCTCTTTCAGCAATCGCAGTGTAGCAGCACGCGAAGACAGCGGTGA
Organism: uncultured Thiopseudomonas sp.; assembly: GCA_964625365.1. GTDB lineage: Bacteria > Pseudomonadota > Gammaproteobacteria > Pseudomonadales > Pseudomonadaceae > Thiopseudomonas. The sequence goes on from CAZVDA010000310.1 coordinate 450, forward strand.
CAGATAAACCCAAAACTCCTTCTCTGCCTCAACTTCCATCCGCACCACCTGCCCATCCACACCAAAGCTAAGCAACCGCTGCTTTAATGCCTCAATGGCCTGCGGGTCAATAAAACCGCCCAGTAATGCCTTTCCCCCTCCCGTCAGTGGAAGCGAGCTGGTTTCATTCTGCAACTGACTTTTTTGATTTTCAACTTCCGAAATGAGCGTAACAACACCCTTGCCCGCAATACTGAGCTCGTTATCAACAGACAATTTTGCCGTATTTGCACTGACGATACCCGCGGGCCGCAGGTATGTGACCCATCCAAAGTAAGCCAGATTGGCGGCAACCAATAAAAAAAAGACCCAACGCATGGTACATCCTAGACTGGGCAGGCCACTGCAAGCCCTTGAAAAACCAGATCATCGACCACCCGCGCAGCTGGCAGCAAATCAGCCAGTACATGACGGTCACCGCCTGTCACAAACACATCGTAATTATCGCCCAATTCCTGCCTTGCTTGCACAATCAACTCGCCAACAAAGCCCCGCAACATCGTTGCCAATCCTGCAGCAATACAATTATTCGTAGAGTTCTGCAGCCCTGTCACCGCTTGCACCGGCAAAGTAGCCAGCCCTGTAGCCTGCGACAACTGCTTACCTAAAACAGCGAGGCCAGGCGCAATTAGCCCGCCAAGATGTCGTCCATCTGCTGCAACATAATCAGCAGTTATAGCGGTCCCGGCATCAATAACCAGGCAGGGCCCGCCAGAAAGCTGAAAACCAGCAACCATAGCCAGCCACCTGTCCGCTCCTAGCGCCTCCTGCTCCGCGTAACCATTGGTCACACAGCCTAGCTCGCCCCGGGTACTGGCAAAATGTACCGGGCACCTAAAAATGCGATCAAGCATGCCTACAAGAGCAGCCTTTTGTCCTGCGACTGAGCGTACCAGAACAACACGACACCCACGAATCCGCCCCGAAACCTCTGACAACTGTAATTGCAGCTCGTCCAGGGTGGCCGCATATTTGATTACACCTGTCACAGCACCATTAAGCCGCCACTTTATCCGAGTATTACCGTAATCAATCTCAACAATCATCCGCGAGCCTCAAAGACAACTCTCCACCGCTATAAAAGGTTATAGCCTCTCCATCCTGGATACCCACCTCGCCTCGTTCATTTACCCCTGCATATCTTCCAGAAACGACACGATCACCCATGGACAAACACACTCGCTGACCTAGCCACAACTCGCTGGCCTTCCACTCATCCCTGAACGCCGAAAATCCTTGTTGCTCATGCAAAGCAAGCATGTCTTGAAGATGCCCATAAAGGCTTTCCAACAAAGCGAGCCGCGAGTAGTGGCCGCCTTTTTCAAGTGCTATAGATGTCCAGGGCTGCCCGATTTCCTCGCCCAGATTGCTTGAATTAACATTAACGCCAATTCCTATAACCACAAAACTCTGGTCGGCCGGATCACCAGTTAGCTCAAGAAGAATTCCAGATATTTTCTTGCCGCCCACCTGCACATCGTTAGGCCACTTTACACCCGCATCCAGGCCTGCCTCGCGCAGGGCACGTGCCACGGCTAGACCCACGACAAGACTCAACCCTTCCAGCTGGCGTACGGAACCAACCACCGGCCATATCAGGCTCATATATAGGTTACTGGCGAAAGGACTCATCCAGCTTCTACCCCTGCGCCCCTTGCCTGCTGTTTGGGATTCAGCAATTACTACGTCAATCATTCGGCGCGACTTTATCTGCCTCATTGCTTCCGAATTTGTAGAGTCGACTGTTTCGTAAAACGCAATGCGAGCACCAGAACCACAGGCCTGTTGCAGCTTTACCAGATCAAACAATTCAATACCTGATAACCGGTATCCCTTGCCTGCGGAACGCTCCAGCGAAAGCCCCGTCCGCTGTTCAAGAAACTGCATGCGCTTCCATATTGCAGCCCTGGATATGCCCAGCTGCCGTCCTATTGCAGCGCCAGAATGAAAATCACCATCCGAAAGAATTTCAAGAAGCGGGTCCACCGTTGCCTCCAAATCAGATTAGCTAAACAAAAAACCCCTGCAGTGATCTGCAGGGGTTGTTTGTTTGAAGCTTGACGAT
>CAZVDA010000311.1:0-2550 GCA_964625365.1 uncultured Thiopseudomonas sp.
TGGTCAGGATCACCATCGGGAACAGCGAGATGGACAGGCCGCGCTCCAGCCCCAGTTTGTGGCTGAACAGGCTGATCACGGCAATCAGCACCACCACAAAGGTCAGTACCACCGACAACCGCGGCAGCATCTGCAGCTTGAGGTGTTCAAGGTAGGAACGCAGCGACAGACCCAGCGCGGTGATCAGGCCGAACAGCAAAATGCCGAAGCCGAGCTGGGTTTCGCGGAAGGCCAGGGCAATCAGTACCGGAGTAAAGGTACCCAGGGTTTGCAGGCCGCCCAGGTTGCGCAGAATCAGGATCACCAGCACGCCAATCGGGATCATGATCATCACCTGATAGGTCTGCTGGGTGCTCAGCGGCAGGCCGTACAGGGAATAGTCGAGGAAGCTGGTGGCGCTGCTGGCGCTGCCGGTCAGCTGGGCCAGACGGATGGCGTTGATTTCGCTGCTGTTGATGGTAAAGCTGACTTGCGGGCGGCTGCCGCCTTCCAGCTGGAACAGCGGCTCGTCACCGAACCACCAGATCAGGCGGTCAGCAGGCAGGCCCTGTTCACCGGTTTGCGGATTGAAATACAGCCATTTTTTACCGTTAAAGCTGCGAATCCACAGCTCCGGCTCCTGGCTGCTGCCGGCGTCCAGACGCAGGGTATGTACCCGCTGCATGGGCACGCGGGCGATGGACAGCACCAGGTCGATCACGTCGGCCTTGCGTTCGCTGGAGGCATCGCCGCCCAGCAGCAGCTTGCTGTTGTCGTCGTTTTTATTGTTGACGCGCTTGATGGTTTCGCTGATGAAAGTTTCCACGTCGGCGGAGTGCTGGCGAATGGGGGCCAGCAGGGCTTCGGCGGCAATTTTTTCCATGCCTTCCACGGGCAGGCTGTCGCGGAAGGTGGGCCCTTTGGGCTTGGGCTGTTCGGCACCAAAGCGGGTGGTCAGCACCATGCGGTAATACAGGGTCTGCTTGCCGGTGGCGCGCCGGGCCGACCAGGTGATGTGGCGGTTGTCGTCTTTCTTGTTGACGCTGACGCCATAGTTTTTGGAGATGAAGCTTTCGTTGAGGCTGGTGTAGTTGTCACTCAGCGGCGGCACGAACATTTGCAGCTTGATGGGCGCGTTGCCGGCGGCCTGGAATTCGACCTTGGCGTCGATGTTCCACAGGTTGTCGGTTTCGCTTTCGGTAACCGGAATGTTGAGAACAAAAATCTGGTAGGCCGTTAGCAGCACGCCCAGGCTGACCAGGGTGGCAATCAGGACTTTCAGGTGCAGGGTAAGTGAGCGCATGGAGGTTACTCGGTCAGGTCAGGGGCAGGCTGTGATAGGTCGGGTTTGCCGGCGGTCAGGCTCTGGGATGGGTCCACAACGGCACCCAGTCCCTTGAGGCCGCGGGCACCCAGCAGAAACGGATATTTGAATGCGCTGCGGTCGGTCAGGTTGACTTCGATGCGTTGCTGGCGGCTGCCCAAATGCACGGTCAGCTCCACCACGGGGCGGGCGCTGTAGGTTTTTTCTTCTTCGGGATCAAAGTCATCGGCACGGCGCTTGATGCGCGACACGCGGGCCAGTGGCAGCTCGTAAGTCTGGGCAGGCGCACCGTGCCAGCCCAGCTGGAAACGCACCCAGGACTCGCCATCGCGCTTGAAACGCTTGATGTGGTGGGCGCTGAGCGAGGACGTGGTGGCGCCGGTATCCAGCTTGGCCTTCATGCCGACACCGAGGTCACTGATATGGACCTGTTCATGCAGGCCGAATATTTGCTTGTCGCTGTAAGGGGCGGCCTGGGTCAGGCTGGTCATGAAAACTCCGCAAAGCAGGGAAGACAGGACACGAAAAGCAGGCTGAAACACTGTATGTAAATCCTTGCACAGGAATGGGGTTTGGCGATGAGCAGGTAAATACGCAAAGCGCCAAGGCTACAGGATGCGCAGTGTACATGGAAAAAAGCGGCTTTTTAAGTGGCGTGGAAACAGAATGAGCGAAATGCCTGGCGAACGCTGCATGAGTACGACCTTGGTGTAAGGATTGTCAACAATCTGCTGGATTGTGTTGACAGGTTTTGTGTCTTTGCGTAGTTTTGGTCCTGGACTCAGGCTTATGGTGTCAACAATATGCAGGCTGCAGTTGAAACTGTCGACAATTTCGCCGCTGAAAGTCATACGCTGTCAGAGCAGGTGTATCGCACCGTGCAGGCGGCTATCGTCAAGGGCGAGATTGCTCCGGGCAGCAAGATTTCCGAACCGGAGCTGGCACGTACCTATGGCATCAGCCGTGGTCCGCTGCGCGAGGCGATTCACCGTCTGGAAGCCCAGCGCCTGCTGGTGCGGGTACCCCATGTCGGGGCGCGGGTGGTTTCGCTCTCGCATAAAGAGTTGATCGAGCTGTACCAGATCCGTGAATCGCTGGAAGGGCTGGCCTGCCGGCTGGCCGCCGAGAACATGACTGCGCAGGAAGTGGCCGAGCTACGCGAAATTCTGGATACCCACGAGCGTGATGCGGCGTTTCAGGCCGGTATCGACTATTTCCAGCAGGAAGGCGATTACGACTTTCATTAC
>CAZVDA010000312.1:0-2506 GCA_964625365.1 uncultured Thiopseudomonas sp.
TGCAGCCTCCAATATGGCGGGGATTATCGGGCCATGATTGCAGCTGAGGCCAAGGAGCTGGACCCAGACGGCAACAAGCAGCGCCAGCGGGAGCATATGCAACAGAAGGCTGAGGCTGAGGCAGCGGCGGCATTCTACGCAGTGGACGCACCCGCACCAGCAGGCAATCTAGCCGGGCTTGTGTCTGGGCAGCCAGCACCAGAAGCCGAAGGTGAACCCCCAGCACCGGCTAACATGCCCGCACCACCGCACCCGCTGACGCGCTTTGTTGATCTGGGACGCAAGCCAGAGCCGCCTAACTGGCTTTTGCCGGGCTTTATTGCCGAAGGCTTGGTAATGATTGCAGGCGGCCATGGCGTTGGTAAAACAACAACCCTGTTACCGCTGGCCATGGCTGTGGCAGGCATTCACCCGCCCGAGTATGAGCTAGCACCAGAGCATTGGCGGCATGTTGTATACATCACAGAGGACATACACCAAGCCGCCCGCATTGTTGCCGGTTATGCGGATAATCTGGATTGGCCGGGTGACCGTGGCACATGGGACAAGATTCAGGAGCGCTTGCACATTGTCGAGGCACGGCGGGGAACCCCTGAGCTGGTGGCACAGGCCGGCCCGCAATACCGGCAGGAGTTCACCCGTACCGTTACCACCACAGGGCTGGACGGCAAGCCCCGCACAGTCGAGCTTTTGCCGCTTGTGGTTATCGACACCATAGCCGCAACCATTCACCTGGAAAACGAGAACGACAACGCAGAGGCAAGCGCAGCCATTGCCACGTTCAAGCAGGGCTTTGCTGGCTTGCCAATATGGTTTGTTGGACATACCGCAAAAGCGAACCTTAGCCGTTCTGATGTGATCACGGCGCGGGGTGCGAGCGCCTTTGAAGCTGACGCCAATCAGGTTCTGTACCTTGTGAAAGAAGACAAAGACAACACCCGCTGGCTTACGCGGGGCAAAACCCGCTTTGAGTCGCCTTGGTCCGAGCTAGAAATTCACAGCCACAGCGCCGAAACCAGCGTAGCCAATCGTTTTGGCGCTATGGAGTCGCTGACGTTGCGCTGGAGCATTGCCATGCCGCCCGACACCAGCAGGGCGCAACAGCAGGAGCAGGCGCAAGCTGAGCGCGTGGAGCGCAACAGGGAGGCTATGCGGGCGGAGATACTGGCAGCCGTGCAAGAAGCCTTTGACAATAACCAGCGCCTTAACCGTCATGCCATGCGCTCAAAGGTACAAGGCAACGTCCAAGCCATAGGGGACGCGATACAGGGCCTATTGTCGGACGGCTGGCTATATGAGGTGGAAATACCGCGCAACCAGCGCCAGCGCAACCGGGCAAGTTTTTTGGTAGCCCTGACGGCAGAAGAACGGGACGAATACCAAGCGACTGGGCAGGTGCCCGAATACAAATTGCACATACCACCCAGCTGGAAAAAGCAGCCAAAACCGGAGCCGGAACCAGTGGAGCAAATCGAGGTTGAAACGGAGCAGGAGGCGGCAAGCTGAAAACGGAACGGCATGGAACGGCCATTGCAAAAGCGGCCTGTTTTTTAGCCGTTCTGTAGCTCAAATATTGACGTTCCAGAATTGACGTTCCCCTAAGGAAAAACAGCACGGAACGGCAATGGCGGGGCTAAATGCCCCCGCCATATTTGTTGCCAGATTCAGCAAACCAGAACGTCAAGGAACGGCATGGAACGCCATGGAACGGCCATTGCAAAAACACACACACCAGCCCGGCTAGAGCTAGGCAAAACACCCAACCCGCACCCGTACTACAAAGGCTACATTTAAGGAAAAGGCAGAGCACACCCAGCTTGGCTAGCACTAAGGTTTAGCGCTATATCACCCAGCAAGGTTTTATCGAAGTCACTACACGCTATAGCAGAAGCTAATCAGCTGTATGCTGCTCAATAGATTGATGCTATGATTAAACCAGTATTTAACAGGGAAATAACAGGTTATGAGCAGAACAGAGAGGGGCACATTCGCTAAAGGCAAATCAGGCAACCCAGCAGGCCGGCCTAGAGGGGCATTGGGCAAGGCTACGCGCTGGAGAGAGGCGTTAGAGCCACATGGTGATGACCTATTCAAGGTGGCAGTAGAACACGCTTTAGGCGGCGATATGACGGCGCTCAAGCTGTGCCTAGAACGTATCAGCCCACCAGTTAAGCCAACCAGTGACCCCGTGGAGTTCTCTTTGCGCGGCGATACGCTGAGCGAAAAAGCAGAATCAGTATTGCAGGCTATTGCTGATGGCGTTATTGACGTGGACAGTGGCCGCAAGTTGATTGGCGCAATATCAGACCTTGGCAAGATTATAGAGGTTGATTCAATCCTAGCTCGCATTGAAGCATTGGAGGCTGGCACATGAGCAGTGCAATTAAAAAGCGCCTCAAGTTACTGGAGAAGCACCCAAAACAACCGGCCAAGCGCAAAACACTAGACGATTTTTATAACGAGTTGCACTTGCTTGATGGGCTATATGCCGAAGGTGGCAAGGTAT